>NZ_JAPMOU010000051.1 GCF_028858535.1 Spartinivicinus poritis | reverse complement strand
TCAAATCCTCTCATAACAGTGGATTATACACATGATGCTGTATTATTGAACCTAGAAATGATTCGCGACTGGTATATTTTTCAGCAAGCCCCATTTCAATTAATCGATCTGCAGGTGGTTCTAACGTATCGAAAATACCAAATGAACCTAAGTGATCGTATTTACCCTCTAAAATATCTTCGAGGATTTTAACCAGGCATTGCTCTTCGTCGTCTTCATCTGTTGGGGTATTGTCCCCATCATTGGCGGCTTCAATTTCCGCAAGCATTTCTTCCAGTAGTTTTTTTAACTCGTCTCGTTGGGCAGTCAACGTTTGGTTCTCCTCTTCCAAGTCCTGGTGTTTTTGCTGCTGTTCTGCAATTTGCGTCGTTAATTCCGTGGCTTGAGTTTCCAGGGAGGTTAGCTCGTCATCTGCGGCCTGTAGTTCGGCTTGGGCTTGTTTTAGCTGTTGCTGGCGCTCAATGAATTTAGCGGAATTACCACTGATCAATTGAGCCAGTTTAAGAGCGAGCTCATCCAAACTGATATCTGTTAACGTACTCCCATTCTGTTTAGCCGACACTATGTGGGTAATGTCCCGCTTATTTAATAACCATCGATAAGCGATTAGGGTGTCGTTTTGATTGACGACAAGGGGATCTTTATCGGGGGCATGAAATTGCGCTGATAAGGTTTGACCGTCACTGCAAATAAATTGGGCGGTGACGGTGGCAAATAATTTATTTTTACGGGGTTTGCTGATCGTGGCATCACCAATTACCAGGTTATAGCTGGAAATCTATAATGTGGCATAGAATGGATGACCCTATACTCACTGATAGCACGCTTTATGATGAGAGTAGCCATGTCACTTTATGATTTTCCAGCTATACCGTCTAGTGTTGCCAGCTTTTTTTGGATGACACGACGCAAGGCGGCGAGTGTTCTGGGCAGTCGCTGGTATTTGGCGGATACCATATCCAGAATTAAAGAAGGCTTATCCTCTGGATAGAAGGCATCATCCAGTACCTGTAAGGGTAAAGGCTCTGTTAATAAGTCGAGGCTATCCACTGTTGAAAGCTGGTCAAACCACTCTTCTAACGTAATGCTATCAAACCCCTTTGCGAGAGGGTCATAATCCAAGTGAATCTGTAGTTTATTCATGATTTAGGCTGCAATCGGTGGTTGAATTAATTGATCCAGGATTTCTTGTTGTATATTGGTCTGGCTTTGTAGCTCGGCAATTTCCGTCGTTAATTCCGCATTGTTGTTTTTCGGTTAGCTGCTGTTGGGTACTCAGTTTGGCCTGGCGGGATCCACTATTGGACTGACCCTGTTTACGCTCAGCCATTTTTCTAAGCTTTGCCTGAAAACTTTTTGAGTTTTTATGAACAAAGCCCGCAATTTCTTTCACGGCTTTATTCAGGTTATCAACGTTTTTAATAGCTAATACCTGGTTATTTAATTTCACCTGGAAAATAGCCCCCTGGGCGGTAGCTTCAACAATCAGCTTTTGGCCATCCGCTAAAAACAAGGTGGCTTTTTTGGTTAGGACACCGGACTTACGGACAGCACGCTTACTGCCTTCTATATCGTTTACTGTCACATCTCGCTTTTTTAACGCTTTAACAAGTGGCTTTAAGCCGGTGGCATTGAAATTATCAAAATCAAACTATAGGTGTTGTTTATTACGGTCAACCATAAATCGCCTTTTAAATAATTAACCTATTGGGAAATTAATATACGGGTGAATGCGTACCCCTTCGGTTGGTGTAACCCAATCGGGCAAATCCAATGACACGGCGATTAAATCATCTTCCTGATCGATTAAACCGGTTAATGAATACTTAGCAGGTGCGGCAATAGCCCCCTCTGGCATCACGCATTTAAACAGTAACCGGCCATTGGCAAACACAATGTCACCAGGTTTAAAAGGGGCTTCATAAAATACATTAGCTAACTGGTTTAACGAGGTATCAAAGGTTCTCAAGCCAGGTGGACTAGTTGTTTCATCGATTAAATCAGGGTCATGACCTAACTGAAATTTCTTAATCTGAAACTGGGAGCTTAAACCAGCAATTGAATGGGCATTTTTTTCATAGTAACGGGGCAACAACAGGGCGCGTTGCCAGGTGTTGTTATTGGTTATCATGCATTAACATTCTCAACGTATGTATCAAGCGGGGCATAGTCAGCGGGTACCTCATCAAAACAGAAATAGGGGATTTCGTTATACTGTAAGAGTGGTGTTAACTCTCGTTGCTGAATGGTTTGCCAATCAAGTCGAGGGGTTGTGAACTGATCTTGATAAGCTAAATGAGCTGGCCTTTCTGTCTTCAGGGTTTCAATTAGCAACCGATCAGGTTTTGCTTTGAAATGAATACTTAGCTGGAATAGTTCACCTTCATAAACAATGTGGGTGGGGCGGATCTTCTCTATTTCTTGACGGACAATGGTTTCGAATTCGCTGCGACTGATTTGCAATAACCGTAAGTGCCCTAGATCAACCCATAACCGGCCCCGAGATGTTAAAAAATAATCATCCAGCGCATGCCCCAAGTCATGTACTTCATCTGTTGAATAAAAAGTGCCTTGTTGATAAGACTCTGCGTCTTTGGCATACAAGGGTTCCCAGCGGGTATTTAGCCCACTGAAGTTACGCGCCAGAATCGATTGCACGGGCAGTGAGGTATCTTTGTAGTGCAACTCATCCCGACGCCAGGCAATCGCCAGTGGTTTATTGGTTTCGGCAATGGGCATAAAGACATCAAAAAAACTGCCCATATCGGCTAACGCTTTTTCCAGGTCTTCCGGGCTGGCGGTAAAAATCGAGCGGCTGTTTTCGACCCGTTCAATAGCCGGGGTAAATTGCTGATCCCAAAACAATTCCAGGGCCATGGCCAGCTGTACCCAGCGCTCAGAGGACTGTTTACTGACTGTAAGCCGATTAACTAACCAGTGTTGCACGCCATACCACTAACTGAATAATCATTTGGTTAGGATACTATGAATTAAAGGAAAGGAACGATGATAAAAAAATAATGTTCTTACTTTTTTATTGCCAGGTTTAGTAAAGGTGACTGTTTGTACTTTTCCTCAGAATGAAATTTATCTGAATCTCGTTGAGTCAAAGTTAATATCGCATATAGTTAAGAACCTAAGTTATACTATGTACTTCTTAGACTACGGCTATAATGGCGATGGGTTAATGATGAATTATCAGGCTATAGAGTCTCCCTCTACTGTGAGAACAGGTTTGTTAGGTTAATATAACATTTTCTATTAAGTCATCATTTCAGCTGTGGCTTTTATAACTACAGATTGGCATCTGTTCCGAGTTATCCAGTTTTTACTCATAAGTTTCAATGGTATGCAATAAATATTCGCAACTTGAACAGCTTACTATATTTAGTTAACAACTGATTATGAAGAGCATGTTGAATAGTTTATGATGTATCTGAATTGATCAAGTGCTCAGTTGTTTGCTAAGGTTTAATAAAGTGAGTGATTGATTCATGCAAATGAAAGAATTAACTTTTGCGCTTATTTTTTCAGCCTTTGCATTTGGTAGTGAGCAAGATGTTACTATCTATATTGATGAGAATTATAGTCCATTCAGCTATAAAACCAATGGCCAAGCTGTAGGCTTGTATGCTGATATACTCAACACAGCTTTTTCCAGGATGAAAAGTTTTAATGTAAAACTGGTGCCTATCCCCTGGAAGCGTGGTAAAAAGATAATGGAGCAAGGAAAAGGGTTTGGTTTAACTCCTGCATACTTCCATGGCCATGACTGGCCTTATTTATACCCATACTCCTTTCCCTTTTATACTGAAACGGTAATTACTATCTGTCAAAGCAGCGTATTGGAAAAACCAAAGAATAACTGGCCATATGATTATCTTGGGTTAAAAATAGGAAACGTTGCTGGATACGATGGATGGGGAGGGACAGTATTTAGACAATTAGTGGCACAACGCAAAATAAAATATGAAGAAACTAAAGGAGTTAGAGACAGTGTTATACAGTTAATTGTACGAAACTTCGACTGCATTATAATGGAAGGCAGGGCATTTGATTATGTGTATGGTGGGCTAAAAGATCATAAATACGGCACTACTTTGCTAAAAAAAGGGGCTGTTGTTGGTAAAGACTCGGTCTATATTGGCTATTCTAAGCCAGCAATAGAAGGGGGAAAGTACCCTTATTATATGAAGTTTATGCAAGCGTTTGACTCAGCAATTTATAAAATGAGGAAGAGTGGAGAAATTAAAAAAATAATGAGCAGAAGTAATCATTTAGTTAATAAAAAATAAAGCCACCTTAGTATATATTATAGTTCATTCAACTAATAGCTAAGCCGATCATATAGTTACTCATTTACAATATGTTAATAAAATCTTTGCTAGGTTCAATAATAATCAATTATAGGAAATCCTTTTCTCTATAAAGGTACTATCAGTGCTTAATTTCTAGTACTTCAATCCTCTCCTTTAACTCTTTAATAGACTCCAGCAGTACTGGAACAAGACCTTGATAGTCAACTCGAAGATAGCCTTTATCATCTGGCTTTACTAACTCAGGAAATTCAAGTTGTATCTCTTGGGCAATAACACCGTATTCAGTTTGGCCTGTTAAGTGGCTTTGAATACTATCAGGACGCCATTGATAGCGGTAACCATTTACATGGTTGATCTTTTCTAAACTGTCTTGCAACGGTTGAATATCTTGTTTAAGTCGGATATCGCTAAATCCTCTTGCAGTAGTGGGCTCTATAAGACGTTCTGTTCTAATAGGGCCCAGACTACCTGGAGCAAAATATTCTTCACCATTAAATGTATGTACTTTAAATAAATACCAATCATCAAGGCTACTTTCAGCTGGTTGAGGAAAATAACCTTGTTGGCATTTATCTCGTACTAATCGGTAAAATTCCTCAATGATATAAAAATACCGAGAAGAAGAGCCATCGGGTAAAGTAGTTTCTATCCACTCGCCAGGAAGTCTTATCCGAATATTTTGTGAGTTTGTTAACCAATACCAGTCATTACCATCCGACTTACTACAGAAAACTTTCGCGATGTCAGCGTAAACACTAGTAATAGTACATAATATTAATATACCAGTGAGTAAGGCTTTAGATAATTTAGTCATTGATTTAACCTAATCAATTGTCAATGTAAAAATAAACTATTCGTATTTAATGATACGGAAGTTTGATGCCTAGCTGCCCAGAGACCTTCTAGCAGAAAATTAAGCTATTAGTGCTGAGATTCTAACCTTTCTACTTTTATTTTTAGTGCTTTAATCGACTCCAGTAATACTGGAATTAAACCTCGATAATCAACCCGCAAGTATCCTTGCACATCTTGTTTGACTAGATGAGGAAATTCAGCTTGGATTTCTTGAGCAATAACACCGTACTCTGTTTGGCCAGCTAAATGGCTTTGAATACTATCAGGACGCCATGAATAGCTATAGCCATTTAGACGACTGATTTTATCTAAATTGTGTTGTAGTGGTTGGATACCTTGCTTTAGGCGAATGTCGCTTAAAAACTCACTTCCAATACTAATTTCCTGTGACTGCCCTGTGTTTGTAACGGGGCCAAGACTGCCTGGAGCAAAATATTCATCACCGTCCAGTGTATAAACTTTAAATAATCTCCAAGCATCAGATTCACGATCATCAGGTTGGGCATAATAGTCTTGTGGACAATGACTAGCAATTTGTTGATAAAAGGGCTCAACTATATAAAAGTATCGAACGGAAGAGCCATTAGGCAAAGTGTTTTCTATCCATTGACCAAGAGCAAGTAAATTGGACCAGTACCAGTGACTGCCATCTGACTTTGCACAATATACTCTTGCTGTGTCAGCATAAACATTAGCAACAGTACATAATGTTAATATACCAGTGAGTAAAGTTTTAGATAATTTATTCATTGATTTAACCTAATTAACTAACAATATAAAATAAAATATTCGTATTTAAGTATTTGGTCTAATGAGAACAATTGAAAACTTCTCTAAAAACTCAAGCGCTGGATAGAATATAGGCTACTAGTGTTGAACCATCCGTGGCGACAAAGAGGTTGGTTATCACCTATTGGGTAACCAATAAATTATAGGCATTATCGGGATTTCCATCTTTGATAACCAATGGAACGTATGTTGAGTAGAGAGATTGACACAAACGTTTGTAGTGTTGATAAGTGGTATTTGAAACACTTAAATAATCCACATCCTCTATTTGTACCCAGTTTCCAGTCATAGTTTCGGGCTGATAGGGATATGCTTGCAGGTTGCGAATATATGACCAGTCATGATCATCTATCCGTTGATTTTCTGGTCTACAGACAACAGTGGCTTCATCCCAAACAAAAGTAGTCATATTGGTAAAACGAGGTTGAACGTAGTATTTAAAGTTCGGATTTCTATCGGAGTGGGAATCTTGTGATGTATTAAAATCGTAAAAGCGTAATTCGGCACTGGTATAAGGCCAGTTTTCATTGCGACTAATTAAAAAGCGATGTGAGATATTACCGTTAGCTTTCTCAGGTAGTGCAGCATACCCGGAGCCATACTGGTTTTGACACGCTGCATTGACCTGGTGATACATAGCACTTGTGGTTCTAAAGTAATCAACATTATCAAGCTTTACCCAACTGCCATAGACAGTGACTTGCTCGCTGTGAGGGTTTGTTAAATGTACATTATAGTTTCTATCTTTTGAACTACACACAACTTTGACGAGTTCGGTGTAAGTTGTCATTTTAATACTGGTTGTGACGGGTTGAAGACTGTCAACGATATTAAATTGAAATAGATCACTTCCCCAGAAGCTATAAATTGCAGCCTTTGGCTCATAATTGACGCCTTTTTGGTCTTTACATTGTTTATTAAGCTGCTGATATTGTGAGCTAGAGAGGTTGTAATAACGCTGATGGTTTATATCTATATGATCATCACTGACTTCTACATTCACATCCTGTGAGTTTGTTAGCCAATCCCAATCATCATTCCAAGCGCAAGCTGCATAGATAGTTGAAGCATGAGTAGAAGCAATATGTGAAAGTGCAATTATACTAATAATAAGAGAACTAAATACATTCATTTTATGTTTCATTGATTGTGTAAAAAATTAGTTTGTAAAAAGGATTGTGGGTGTCTGATTAATTATGAATTTAACAGGTTTAATAGGCTCTCATTTCATTACTCTCTTAAATTAGAGGGCGCGGATTATAAGCATTATCGACCATAAATAAAGATGACCAATTAAAGACCATGAAAAAAGTGAGTGAAAAAAGTGTATTTGTAGTGCTTGGTTATTGAACAATGGTGGTGTTTTAAACTTTATACTTAACTGGAAAAACACTATGAATTTAATTCCTTTGAGAATTGGAGCCAATAAAATATACTTTTATTAGCTTGTTGAGTTAATTTTGTTTTATTTCTAAGTTGCACAAGGATATGTGTAAACATGAATATATATACTAGTTATGCACTAAAACCGAAGTCTTATCAGAGTAATGATGTGAGATGGAGAGTACTTATAAAAGATAAAAATGAAAATACGTTTACACCTGGCATTACTCTTAAAATTTCAGTGGATGGTGCTCTAGTCGAAACACTTGGATATTTTAGCGTTCAACAAATATTCCCTATGATGATCAATGTCAGGATTAATCAGATAAAATACCCTATTTATACGATGGCTGAGGTTCAACGTATTGTTTTAAAAAAATATCGCTATCATATTGATGTTTTATTTAAACAAATTCTGCCAAAAGATAAACAATTTTTAGAAAATCTTGAAGACTATTTAATTTAAATAATAGTTATATTTTACAATAATCTTGAAAAGGCTGTCACGTGTTCAAGTGATAGCCTAGAGTTGGGTCTGTTTGTGTAAAACCTAATAGGTTAAAATTAGTTGACTCATTGTTTTAACCGTATCGACAAACAACATTTCTGTCAGATTGAGTAGCTCTGCAGGCCCATCAATACTAATTGCAATACCAGCATTTTGATCAAAAAGGCTTTAAGCTAGTCCCCTCAACTAAGCAATGCTCTCCCCGCTGCTATGCTTAACAATAATGTTGTCATATTGGCCGGTGGGGTTATGAATGCTCAATTCACTGTTAACTAAACTATTTGTTGTGCTTTGCTGGCAAGTAGGCTGGATACCGTTTTCTTTCGCATCAGGATTAGACTCGATTGAAGTAACTTTAAAATTGCCGAACACTTGGCAGCTAGACAGTGGAAAAACAATTCGTCATCAAGGCCAAGAAGATCAGCAATTAATCACTGTTAAACTCGATAAAGACAATACAGCTTTGTTTGCCCAGAAAGGCCAGTCCTCAAATATGCTGGCTATTGCTGCCATGCCCAGGCAAGGGAGTACCACGGCATTAGACTATCAAAAGATGATCGCCGTTGAAGGCGATACTAAACTGGTTAAACCTGCCTATGAACAAAACTTAGCAGGTCACTCGTTTGCGGTATTGGAGTTAGAAGAAAAACGAGGCTCTAAAACTAGATATGAATCCAGTTATGTCATAATGATGGGGAAGTGGATTTTAGAGATTACACGGATTTGTTATGGTCAGCCCCATTGTCTGATATTGCCTGACACCGTTCACCAGTTAAAACTAGTACATGACAAATAATACGCTTATTGCCCTTCTCTGATCTAATACGTTAATCATCTATGTTAAACAAGCAACCATTGCTGACTTATAAAAGGAATTATAGGCATTTTTATTCTAGTGCTTTTAACGTGTCCACTCGGCAAGCGTGCGGAGCCATACTCTGCGCATGCTAGCCAAGGGGAAACGATTCATTCATGCAGCTGCTCAAGATTACACAACTAAGACAGTTTGAATTATTTTACAAAATCTAAGTTTAAATCTGCTTTATCTTGAGTTGCTTCTGTAAAAACTGGCTGAACCGATGTATTAAGAAACCAGCTTGTACCATCAACTTTAATAAATGCTTCAACCTCATAATCATTTGATGGATTGATGTATTTAATGTCTACTGGTAGCTGATAAAAATTCGGCTGACTTGATACTTTGAGACTTTGCTCTGAAATTACCTTATGCTTCGCATCTCTCAGAGACGCATCGACCAGTCTAACTTTAAAAATAGCATTTTTCGGCAACTCAACCACTTTTGAGTAGTTTATCATACCCGAAATATATACTTGCTTGAGCTCTGCTGAAACAGCAGCTGCCTGAATTGATAAACCAAATAAAATTAATATTAATTGCTTCATTAGGCTCTCTGCTTATCTTATCGTTAAAATTTAAAAAAGGGGTGCAACGGCACCCCTTTTATTCTTACTCTCTATTATTTTTTGCGAACTTCAATAGATGATATGTGATCATTTATACCGTATTCAACGAAGCAGCTAGTATCGGAGTTAAGTGTTTTTCTCCATCCGTTGAATTGATCATGTTGGTATAACACCACCTCATATCCAGCACTTACTTTTAATGATGAGATATCATCATTTTTCATTCCCTTTGCTTGCAGCTGTTTTAAAGTATAACGACCAGGTTTTAAGCTCACTTTATAGCCACCAAAACCACAGTGCTTGTAAACGTCCGCTACAGATGAAACTTTTTGCACAGGCTCCTGCCCTAAGTTCCACTGCTGATTGTTGTAGCCATGTTTAGGCCATATTCCAACATGAGCACCTTGGCCATATGGATGTGAATAAAAAACATCTAATACAGAATAGTTGCTACTCGCATTTTTGATGAACTTTCCATTTACATTCCATTTTTGGCTATTTTGGCCATTACACTTGTTTAGTTGAGTTAAGTTTTGGTTTTTTGAGTTTATATCTAAACATAGTGAAGTTGTTTGTCTAGGCCGTATAGTACCATCACTGAACGTTGCCCATTGTTGGCTGTACTGTGTTTTACAAGGCTGTACTACAACAGAAGCTGATGCCTTTGCACTTCCACCTTTAATATCTAAACACAGGTTTTTGTTACTTTCAGTGATAAATGACTTATAGCTACTCGTTCTAGTTGCATTAACATTAGTCGTAGTAGTAGGTTTGGTTGGTTTAGGCGTAACTGTTACTTTTTTGGGAGAAACACTAAGCACAAAATTATGCTTTGTTGAATACCCATGCCCATCTACAACTTGAACTGAAACGCTAGCCTTACCACCTGAGGTTTGTTGTCGAGTTTGCAACATAACTAAACGCTCATTGCTATCTCGCCCAGGCTTTACAGATATATCATAATTAGCCAATACAGCTTGGTTATTTGATTGCGCAGTTACTGTTAATTGGCTTGCTTGGGTTTCACCATCGCTCACACGCACTCTAAGCCCATAATTACTTCCTGCCACTAACGAGGTTGAACTACTAGATAATGATAGGGATGGAGCAGTGTTAGTTACTTTAGCTTCAGGTTTTCCATATGCTGATTGCAAAGCCTTTATGTCTCCTTCACTCAGCTTTTCCCTTTGGCCGATCACGCGCTGGAATTTAGGATCTTTAGTCGACATTGATCTACCACCACCATAATGCATAATTGAGTGGTAGTCATAACCATAACTTCCATGCTTGAGTGAATAACTCCCTAACTTTCTATACTGTCCTTTCCAGTCATCAGATATGTTGTTCCAGTGGATAGTAACGTAATCATCCCGGTCATTTCTTGTCTGTTCATGCATAAAACCAAGTGCATGCATTAACTCATGAGCAGTTGTTCCCAGAGCATAACCATCTGTGTAAGAAAGTGGTTGGCGGCCACCTGTCATTCCTAGTAGAGAGTATGCACCACCATCTTCAAAAATATGGATATAATTCTTTTCAGTTGTTCGCTCAATAAACTTGATATTCGCTACTTCTTCAATCCACTTCATCCCAGTTTTCATTTTTTCACGGAGATGTTTAGGGTACTCTGCTGCAAACTCGTAAGGAACGATGCCATTTGGCCAAGTTGTCTTACCTCCCCAAGAACTTCGAGCAATAAAAGCGCCATCTTGCTCATATGTGTCAGGCGTATCAGAAACATTTGCCTTTCTTACGACTAGAGGCTCAATTCCAAATGTTTTTACATCTTCTTCTGTACCAACAAGTATGTCACCTTGAAGAAGAGCTTTTCCGTTAATTACCTGAACAGTTGCTGCTTCACCAGTCTCTTGAAGATAAGAGTGTACTGTTTTATCGAATTTATCTGCATTCGCATCAAGTTCACTATAGGCAGAAGCCGTTCCTGCTGTTACTGATATTGCGGCTGCTAATGCCGTTAATGAGTGCTTGAAGTTCATGGCTTTAATTCTCCACTGTATAAAAAAGTGGGTGAATAATAACCATAATCGAACGTTGGTTTTAGATTTTGTTCGCAAAACAATCAGAATTTTGTCGTGCTCAATATTTTTGGGACATATATTTATATTTATTTGTGAAATAGGTTGAAATTAAAGTCGATTGTTATCTCAAATAGTAATAACCCGCAAAGACTTTTGCTAACGAGGCTTGTAACTGCCTTACTTATGCTGGAGCCAATGCATGGCAGCCGATTTCTTATATTGATGATGAGGGGATTATCCATGAAATTATGCAAGCGGCTGTAGAACCATTAAACATTGAGCTTGTATCAGCATCTGTACGCCCTTGGAAGAGAGCCATGGACGACCTATTGAAAAATAAAATTGATGCTATTTTTGGAGCCTTTTTAATAAAAAACGAGAAAAGTTATTTGTTTACAGCGCACCGATATTTCAAGACCACATAAAGCGGTTTGTGCACGTTGATAACCAGTTTCTCTTCTCGTCATTGGTAGATCGAATAGGTAAGAGTGGTGTACGTCCCTTCGGAGGAAGTTATGGAGATGAATTTGACCGTTTTGATAGAGAAAACCTTAATCTAACCCAGATAAAAAGCCATTATTTAATGATGAAAATGGTGCAAAAAGGCCGAGTTGACTTTGCCATATTTGCAGAATTTGATGGGGTGGATGCCGTTAAATCAATGGGGCTAAGTAATATTATTGTACCTATTGATCATGAAGTGGCACAACTTGATATATATGTCTTATTTAGCGTGAGAGGCAGAGTACGACTTCTGCCTCTAAATGAACTTAAATAGCGGTTTATTCCTCATTAACCTGTTTTAGCACCAGGTCATCAAACTGCATTGTTTCCCCTTGTCCCCAGTTTCCTGCGACATAGATCTTCACATAACGTGTACCTGGTCTAAAATGATCATGGCTGTTTTGCCAGATAGTCCCCTGCAGTTGACGGGTATAAGTTGTCCACTCTTGAGGGACTTCACCACTGGCAATATAAATATGAGAGCTACTTTTTTGGTGGTTTTTCAGTACTGTGACGCCAGGTTGAACCTTCGCCAACATATCCTCTGGTAAAGCCTGGTTTAAGTGAATACTGTAGTCGTCAACTAGTTTATAGCCACCTTTTTCAGGATCCGCGCTACTTTCATCACTATGAATGAGATAGTCAGGCTTTTTGTTGATATTGCCATCCAGATAAACGCCGATTGAGCGTTTATAAGCAGGTGTATCGCTGCTGGCCCAACCAGTAACAGGGTTTTTAAAATACACCACACTATCAGTCATTTGTTCTACTAAGCCATCAGTCCCAGCTCGGTTGACATGTTGTGAGTCAATCCGATTGTAGTTTTCATCGTAGCTTTCTAGGCCAAAATAGATCTTGGATGCTTGACTTCCAGTTGATTTAAAGCGCCCTGACAGTTGGTAGGCTAGTGCCGTATCGACCGGTAATAACTGACTGGTCCAGCGTTGTTGGCCTTGCATTTGATATAAGGTATTTCCATCAACCTTTATTGTATCGGCATTAACAAGCGTATCGGAATTTCGCTCAGCATCTAAGCGGTATGAAGCTGCTTCGACTGACCAATGTAAGGTGTAATGGGTTTTTGCTTGCTGAGTTGCAATCCCGCCGGAATTATTGCGCCCTACTTTAAACTCAATATTGTTCATCCCTGGTACAACTGTTCCTGTGACACTAGAGCGATTATCAACAAACTTACCATTATTATGCGAAATTGAGCCGTTTCGCACGTTGGCTAAGCCATACCCATAATACACTTTCCAGGCATCTTCTGGAGCAGACTGTTTTTCAACATCGGCTGTCATGCTCAAACGGACTTTGCCATCAGTTTTAGAGGTAAAAAGATAATACCAACGACTGCTACATAGAAGCTTGCCGTAGTGTCCCGTAGGGGAAGGTTTACTATAAGATTGACCACACTTTATACTGGCTTGGCCTGAATAGGGGCCTTTATAAGTGGCTGTGACATCTAAAGTTTGCTCAGCTTCTGCGCCCTGATCGGATACATTTTCTTTTTTGCTCCAATGATAGCTTTCTATCGCTTTCTCATTCCTGGCTTCATGATGTTCATAGTGGTACTCAATCGCGTCATCATTTGCACTTAATGCGTAATAAGACCTAACGTCTGTTAAGAGCGGTTTTGCAAAGCAGGGGAGCGCTAAAGTAGTAGCAATAATTAAACTAGAATGCTTCATCGATATTTTCCTTCTGACATTCAGATTGTTTAATGACATATTTATAATTGTTAACTAATTGAGCATAAATTGTTTAACTAACAGGTGTCAGTTGCTGTCAGTAATTAAAATAAAAAATTTTCCTATCAATAAAATAATCAAGTATTAACGTAAAGTTAATACTTCTGCCAGTAAATGATGCAGAGTGTAAGTTAAATACTTTAGAATAAGCAAGCTATAATGCAACTATTATTTTTTTGTTTAATAGATAGCCACTTCTTTGCTTTAGGCAAGTGAATTTGTAAAAGAAAGTATTGATAAAAATTGATCATTTTCAACAATAATTAGCTATTAACAAATAACCATATTTAAGATCAGACATTGCTAATTTATTGTGGTCAGTAATTTAACAATAATCCTGCCATGGTTTTATCTATATCAATAAATAACATTTCTGTTAGGTTTTTTGGCTCTGCTGGACCATCAATATTGATCTCAATATCGGCATGTTGATCAAAAATTCCCAGGTTATTCATTAATCGATAGAAATCTCTTACCTGGGCTTTTTCCCGCTTTAGTGGTGAGTGCTTATCATAATGTTGAATGAGTAATTGTTGTATTTTCTGCCTGGCTTCACTGAGCACCACTGATCGATGAAGCGTGCCTTTAATGTTGACGGCAAAGCTCACATCGTTACGTTTGACTAACTCATAGCGGCGGTTAAGTTGGGGCACGGCTTGTAATGAAGCCAATATTTTATCGCCAATGGCCTCGTCATCGGGTGCATACACACAAATAAAAATTTTATTAATAAAATCCACATTAGGTGTACCATGCATGGCTTCCGCTTCTTGCTCGCCCCACACATTGCACCACAATACATTGGGATGATTGCGCTTGATAAAAAATACATAATCATCATCCCACACTTTATTTTCGTTATAGAGCGGGTAATACAATGCATTACGTCTAATGGCTTCTATGCTTTCACCTGGACGGCCACCTTCGATGACATCCGCGGTAATTATTTCGAGGTCGTTGGCAATCCCCGATTGCAGCGGAAATAACGGTTGATTGGGCATTAAAGTGGTTTGTCCTTCAGTCAGTTGCAGTGCAATCGTTACCGTTGCATTCCGTGCCGGAATTTTCCCAAAAATCCCATTACCCAACCGAATGCCGACTTGATCGGTATGGGTGTAAAACTCGTCGTATACCAGGCTATCGCCGTTGGTGTTTCTAAATAATCGAGCCTGTTGCCACTCCTGTGGCCCTTCACCTTCATCTACCCAGACCTGTAATTGATGGATGGTGGTACTTAAGGCGGTTTCCAGTAATAACTCAATGAACGGTTTTTCTTCTGCAATCGTAAACGTCAGTTGCTGTTGTTTTAGCTGGGTAATGGCAACGGTTGCACGGCTATTGGTGGGTATTTTGATACCTTCAACCAATTGATAATGCAGTTGTTGTTCTGATAACAGCGCCAGGCCTGCTGGTAGCCCAACCGTTTCAGCGCTGTTATTGATAATGGTGGCTTTCCCTTGAGACGGTGTCGGACGAGTCGGTAAATATTGTCGATCTTCGGCCAAGGCTAAAATACTCGACCGGTTAAGGGCGGTTGATAAATAACTTTCCTGGTGAGCGCGTTCGACTCGATGCAGCGCATACGATAAGGCTAAATTCTGAAAAATATTCAGCCCTTGCATGACTTGGGAACGGGCTAAAGGTTGCAATGCCGGTTGCTGTTCAATAATTCGAATAAATTCATTTAAAGCGGCTTGGTGATTATCCAGGGACATTATAATTCCTTATTCGACAGTTGCAGGTTAGTTGTACCCATCTGGTGACGTATCACCACCTGCATAACATCAATTGCAGGCCAGCTGACCCGGATCCCTTGAATCGATAACCACTCTACATCCTGACTGAGTTTTTTCACAATACTGATTTCTAAGGCAACAGCCGTATCTTCACTTTGTGGCGCGAACCGAAAAGGCGACAGGTTATGCCCCCACGCCGGGTTGTCAGCAATCGTAAATTGCGCATTAGCAAACCATTCTTGCACATTGTTGTGAATGGCCTGGCTATCATGATGAATGGTTAATCCATCGGCAGAAACTGACAGTAAATGATCCAGTGCTTGCACAGTTAAATCCGGTCGTGACTCATCAGGGTTAATACCACGTCATCAAATTCTGTGGGTATCGACGAAAACTCAGGCGAGGCTGAGCTAGACATAGCGGTTGGCTGCACCGCTCGTGTAGTGGGGAATTGCTGCAGTGATTTTGCTAAAGCTTGCCCGAGTTTTTGTTCGTCTAGTGTTATAGTGGGTGAAGGGGAATTAGCCACTGCTGTATTGATATAATCATGGCCTTCAACTGCTGTACTTGGCCTGTCGTAAATATTGAGTGGCGCTGGATCAACGGGGGAAGAATGCTGATTCACATCAGCCGCGATAGGTTCTGCTATAGTAGTAGAGCTAATCCTACCCTGATGTTGGCTGGTGGTCGCAGTATTCACCACCAGCTTGTCTGTATCTTTAAACTGTAATTCTGAATGATCTACCTCAATAGTTTGAGCTCCAGCTTTTGGGATGTCCAACACAGATACGGCAGCTGTAGTCGGTTTTTCTTTTTCAGCTAAATAATCACTGGCAGTCTGGCCAGCTAGATCACCTAACCAGTTACCAGCCACTCCACCAATAATGCCACCAATCAATCCGCCCACGGTTGTCCCTAGCAATGGCACTACACTACCCAGTGAGGCTCCCGCCATAGCCCCTGCAGCGGCACCTCCCATTGTCCCCGTGGTTGAGGCACCAACCTGAACCACTTTTTGGGGCACTGATAAATCCTCACGATTTTGTAAGGCTCCATAAGTCGTTGCGGCAGTCACGATACCTGCTACGGGTCCTCCGAATTTGGCAAGTTTCCCAAGCTTGGGTAACCAACGACGGCGACGATTATTACGACGACGATTGTTGTCTTGATCATCCGACCGTTGATCTGTATCCAACCCATCACTTCTACAACAACAACTGGCTTGCTGTGCGAGTTGACTAGAAATATTCTGCAGCAACTGCTGGGTATTTCTTTCCTCAGAAATTAACGAAAATGTTTGCCGTTCCAATTGATCACTGACGAGTTGCTGTTGCTGGCTTTGGTGTACCTGCGCTTGCACTTCTGCCTGTTGTTGCTGTCCCGCCGACAACTGTGGTGTTTCAGAAGCTGGGGGTATGACAGGCGCTGCCTGGGCTCTGTCGGGTTGATTAGGGCGTTGGTCATTTGTTGTACTAGGCTGAGCCTGTGTTGTACTGCTGACATTGGCGACGCTTGCGGTATTTTCTGCCTGAGTCGTATTGGAATGTGTCGTATTTTCTCTATTGGTGGTGGTCGCCTGTGTTGTATTGGCTGCTTGGCGGTTGGGCCGGCTTGCGCGGCTATTTGTTCTATTTTGAGTTGAGTTTGTATTCGCACGATCCCTGCGGACACGATTAAATAACCCCTGGGCGTGGTGCATAAACCCCATGGTTTCTTTAGCCACTGACCATAACCCACCACCCAATGCATAGCCGGTTAAATCCCCTTGATGGGATCCCATTGAAGCCTGCAACTTACCGAATTGGGTGCTGAGCTGTGCACGACTGGCAAACTGACCGTTAGCTAACCGAATCGGTGTACTTTGACGAGTCGTGTTAGCACTCGTATTGGCAGCTGTTGTATTTTCATTTGTGGCGATAGGTGTTGTTTGTGCTTCATCTGACGTAGAATGAATGGCCTGTAGTCCTGCCAGACTATGTTGACCTGCTTCGGCAGGTGTTGCGGCTACAACCTCGGGTTGTGGCTGGTTTTCTTGCAGGGTGACAGTAGAGGGTGCCGATAGCTGAGCCGCTTCAGGTACTACTGTCATTGACGTTGCTTGCTCGACTACAGGTAGTATTACCGGGCTAGTTGTTTCAGCTGTTGGCTCGGTAACCTGTACGGATACTTCATTCGTTAACCCTTCCGTATTCTGTGCTACCTCCTCCAATAAGTCGACAATTTCACTGTCCCACGGCGATAAGACAGTATTCGGTGATTCGGCTTCAAGTACCGGTGTGGCAGCGACCAGAGTTGTATTAGCCGCGGCGTTGGTTTCGTTGTTGGAGCTGGTCATGTAATTTAATTACCGTCGAAACATCACAGGCGAGTAAATCCCCTAAATTTTGTTGGCCTCGTAAACATAAATTGGCTAATAAAATATGCCAGCCTGTTAGGCTATATATCTGGCAACTGGAAGTAATCCCGAAAGGGAAAAAATAAGGTTAACTCGTCATTATTTTTTTGCGTCTCACAATCACAACTCGGCACTTGAGTGGTTAATTGCAGTTGGCCTTCATGCATGACTGACGGCAAGCCATGTTGTAATTCAGCGAGTTTTTCACTGATCAGTTGTTTTAATTGGGTAAACTCACTCGCGGTTAATTGTAATAACCATTGTTTTTTGGCGTCACCCTCTAAATTCAGCTCAACAAAATCCAGACAATAGGTTATTTCAGATAATGGTAATTCCGCTTTTTTGTGTCGGTATTCAGCGGTGTGATTATCTAACGGATGCAGAGCGAGTTTTATGTGTTCTAATTGTTCTAACGCTTTACCGGTCAGTGGTTTAATATGCAATACTTCTCCTTTAAACACAGCTTCTCGATAAGGCTTACCTTTAAGTGTTGTACTGCTATCAGCCAAATCCCGACAATCCAAGCGGTAGCTTAGCGCTTTATCACAACGGGGGCAGGTGTAATCCAGGGTCATTTGAGTATCCGGCAAGGTGTGCAGGGCATACCAATACACCGCCAGGCGTCTGTCATCCCCGGTCCATTGGCGTGCATCACTGTAGGTTTCAGGGGCCTGTAATTGATTTAAATACTCCGTGGTGATGTGCTCTTCTAGTTCTGGCTGCGTATCGGCAATTGCCAGCATATCTTTTACTGTCGCTTCTCTTAGTCGGATCGTTAATTCTGGTTGGCTTGGACGGGGTAGGGGGGCGAAATAATGCATATTATCGAAACTTCGTAAAGGTCACGGAAAATTCTAAAAATCCAGGCTCAGTATAAGACTCAGTAATTTCACCAGCCTGATTGGGATACACTAAAAAAGTGTTAATTAATTGCTCATTATTTAGTTCAGTAAGCTGCAATAGTTGTAACTGACGTACATAACCCAGTTTGGGGTGCAAGGGGGGATTTAAGGTACCATCTGGATTCTTTATATTGGCTATCCAATCGAGTAACCAACGATGAATACGTCGGTCTTGGTGATCTCGCAGGGTGACGGTCAGTAATCCTGGTTCTGCTTGATGAGGTAAATTAACAAAGCTGGCTCCGGTTAAAATGGGGTTGGTATTAATCGTAAATAACCCATAGGTTACGTCTTTCACAAACAACGCAAAGTCAGTGGGCTGGCCTTCAATCTCAAGTTTAAATTGCCAGTTCTGCTGAAAAGCCTGTTGGACACTGCGTTTAACTACTAATCGTTGCTGGGTAGAATCGATAGCCATTGACTTAATGACTCAGTTGGGCCGCGGTTAAAAAGGGCGGATGTTCTTTCATGATCGCTTCCAGTTCAGTTAATTGCCCTCGAATATCCGCTTCTACTGGTAAATGGTCAGAGGGTAATTCCGCAGCCTGGTGCATCCCTCGTAACCGCTCATTATTCGCCAGGCTAATTAAGCCGTGTAAGTGGCTATGAATAAAACTGACTTTGGTATGGGATGGAAAATGATCGGTTGCAAAATCCCAGCGGGTAAAATCCGAAAAATAAATAATCGTCACATCACCTGCTGATTTTTTACCGAATTTATAAATTAATGTATTGCCATGCAAAATAATCGGTGCCGGTTGCTGGCGTTCATCATATGCCGTTAATAACCCTTCGTAATCGTCAGGGGCTTCAACACCCTCGGTCAACTGTTCAGGGGCTAATACCAGGGTTTTCTGAAAACCGATACTGCCATGATAGGTGCGACAACTGCGTTTTAATAAGGCTAAAAATGTCGCCTCATCATCTAACAATAATAAGGAAAATTCGGCTTTAATATCGGCTAATAAATCCAATGGTGTCATAGGCGTTCACACCAGTTGTAGTGAATCGTGACAGGAATTTGGATGGTACCCACCCGGTTAGAGGTATCTAATTCCCCTGGATCGGCCTTTATAATACAGTCTTCCAGTTGCCAGCCTCGGCGCTGTTGACCTTCCCCGACTAACACCATTTCGATAGAAACATATTCTTTATTCTCGATAATCTTACATAAAGTGTCTTGGACCAGGCCGGTTTTTAACTCCACCATATTCACAGTAATATCACCGTCCCGTTTCACGGCACCGTATTGCTGAAATCCCTGGCCGTATAAACCAAAGTCCTCCACCGGCTCGCCGCGGGAAATCTCGGGTAATTGGGCAGTACGGACTAATACGGTTAAATCCTCATAGCCTTTGATGGTCATCTCAAAATCAGACGCCACCGCACGCTCACCCATGGCCACGTTTTTTGAGTAAGCACGTTTTAATAAGGGAATATCGCCTTTAACATTGGGTATGCGTGACATAATCACTTTTACTCCAGAAAATAAAACCATTAACCGTAAGTAGCTGGGATATCGGCGCGGGCTAGCATTTTTTCGGTTTTAATTGATAGTTGCACTAAGGCCTCTAATAAATAACCGTTTTTATCCCGTGGCCCATCGAGCGGCACTTGCAGGCTTTCAATGACGCAAGGCCCACACATCACATTGCGACCAATATTGATCCACACTGACTCGGGTTTTCGGCCCAGTGGCACTAAGTCATTAACGTCAGGCGTGGCCATTAATTCCAATGCTTTAATAGCCGCTTCCACTTCATTTTTCGGATCGACTAAGGCATACAATTGCAGGCTCAATGTAAATTGGTGGGGTTGATTACCTTCCCATACCTGCTGGCTATTCAAGGTGGTGACCGATGTTAGCCCAGTTAACGATTGAGTTAACCCAGCGGATTTCTGGACCGGCTCTTGTGCGCCGAGCGAATCAGTTTCAAAAGGGCTGGACCAGGTGGTACTAATGTCTTTGCTGGTACCTTCACCAATGGCGCCTACTACGAGAGTCGTGCTCTGATGAATCCAACATTTTAAGTAAGGGCTGATCCGATTGTCATTCAGCCCCACTTGCGTCAGCCCTTCTTGTTGCCAGAGCCCAGCCATTTAATTACAAGCCTCGCTGTGACCGCAACTTCATGGCTTTGGCTCGTGCCCGCTTGGCGGCGGCACTGTGCGCCTTGCGTCGTGCTTTCTTGAGGGCGGTTTTTTGTGCAGCCGTCATTCGACGTTTACGCACAGGGATTTTTTTCAGGACAATCTTGCCATCAATGACACGTCGCTCGGCTTTATCCATCACCGGCTCTGGACGGATAATGGCGTATTCAGCGACTAAGGTACCGTCATCTTTTGGCTCGGTGCTCAATTTATCTTCTATTTGCTGGGCAACGGTTAATGCACTGGCTTCATCCTGGCGTTCAAACAAAGTTTTAACATCCCGGTTTTCAGCGCCTAATGCCGTCAATGCAATAGCGGTTTCACGGGTTAAATCTTCATAATAATCTTCTTCCGGTTGAGTAATATCGTCCTCAATAGCAACGTCTGCCATTCCTGAGACAATTTCGGTCAGTGCATCTGGGGTGACTTCATCATTTTCTACCCAGGCTAACGCACTGGCCATGGCACTTGCTCGTAATTGTTGATCCCCAAATTGATCAATAATGCTATCCATAATTAATGGGTTGCTATTATCCAGACACCAATAGTCGATATCTGTTGTTTGTAAATCACCAGGGGAGCCGGTATCAAACATAAATACATTCCTCAAAAAATTAGCGCATTAATTTCGGTTGCAGGGCAATGCGACGAGCCACACCGGTGGGTGCAAAACTCACCTCGACTTGCCAGAGGTCAATTTCCAGTTGTTTAATATCAATACGAAACGGATTTTCCCCATCACGCTCGGGGTTTCGGGGATTCACAAATGCGCCCGCATCCACACGGCGCTGACAAATGTCATTGGCTAAGGTGGTTAGTAATGAGAGGGTTAAACCATCGGGCTCGAACTTGGCGACACTCGCCGCTTGAATAAATTCGTGGGAAATAGCATTTAAAACCGCTACCACATGTTCAAAGCGTAAATAATTATTTTTGGGCCAGAGATTTAAACAATCATTAATAAATTTTCCTTTATCGACTGGATTAATCCGGGCCTCAACCCGTTCATCCGGTAATACAAAACCCATGTGGTGTAAGGGTTCAATCCCGCGCCGATTAATGAGGCCGCGGCTTTCACCCGCTGCCGTATAATGAGCACCCGAAACAGCCCCATGGCCAGTTGGTGTCGCATAACAGCGAGCCTTGGCTGCAACCAGTGCCCCAGAGGCACCCCATAAACTTTTACCGCCATACCATTCGTCATTCGCTTTGTAAGGATAATGAATCGCCTGAGCCTGGTAACTCACCAAATTGGCGTCTTCCAGCCATTTAAGCGCGGCACTTTCCGTTAAGTAAGGGGGAACATCTAACTTAAACTGGGTTAATCGGCCTTCTGCAATGGAAATCGCATGGGCTAATACCGTAGTGTCGTATTGCCCGGCCGCAAACAATAAATCAAAGCTAATATCATCGGATTTAAGGCGTGACCATGCCTCGATCCATTGCTCAGTGGTGGGTGATTCACCATTACTGCCACCCGTAAAAGCACCACTCAATGGCATTACATCAGCCCAGCGGGAGTTGTACGCCACCTGACATCGAAACCGGGAAGAACGTTCTTCTAAGACAGTTGGCGCATAAGCACTTAAGCCCTGATCATCAATATCGTCAGTATCAATGCCGACTTGGTAAGACTCTACTAACCGGGACTGACCATAGTGGTCTTCGTAAAAGGCCAGGGTAAAACGCTGGTCAACATCATCCAGGGTGGTAATTTCAACCCGCCGGTGATTACTGGGGTGGCCATCTACCGGCCAGACCACTAACCAATAATCCTGAGCAACCGCCATCTCAGTGCCATAAGGATGGCTCGCGGTTAATACTTCAGGTGGCGCTTGCTGGGTCTTGCCATGAATCACCAACTTGGTACCACTGGCAATAGCTTCCAGATTGATACTGTCGTCTTTAGCAATCCACAATACCGGGGTAGCGCCATGCTGAAAATGGTGCAGGTTATACAGCTGACTGTTAATGTCTACGGTCCAGCCATCTGCTTCAGCGGTACTCACAGTAAAATCCAAAGCAGACGACGACAGCAGTATTTTAGTGGTGTCGTCTTCGACAATGGGTGTGGACTGTACAGTGACTTTATAATCTTTAGCGGCGGGGGCTTCGGGTTTTACCGGAAACGCCAGGCTTGGAAATTGAGCACCCGTGCCAACCACACGAACGACCTGACAAGCAGCACACTCGGTTAACGCATCCTTCAGATGCCGTAAACCCTCGGCTTTGGTGCCGGCGGACATGGGTAAAGGCTTGCCAAAAATGGATTGCCAGTTATCCGCCGTAACCGTGACTGGCCTACCGACCGGGCCTTGTGAAGCCTCAATCACGGTCGCGCCAATGGTCTGGCTGCTACCCGTGAGTGAAATATTGTTATCAATGGGTTTGAGTACGGTAATCCCCGCACTCTCAGTTATGGTTTGACTAATCATGCCACCTCGTCAATACGCATCGTAATCGCAGGAAAACCTTTTAAAATCTCACGCAAATGGATCACCTCCGATTCAGAAAAAATATCCGGGGCGGTATTGGCGTGCCCAGCAATCCAGATCCGTTTTTTACTTAAGGTGCATTCCAGCGGTGATATGCTGGCATTTTTAAAAACCACTTCAAAAAAACGTTCGGCTGGTTCGGGTTTGTCTTCCGTGGTAGTTTCAGTTGACGTATTTTTGCGGCGAGTTGCCATAGTCTACACTCCAAAAAAATAATTAAAAAAACAATCGAAAAAATAAAAATTGAAATAAAAAATAATTGATTAGCTCAGTGCCGCTTAAGGCACTAAGGTGAGCATGGTGTAATAAGTTCGGCCATTTTTAGGGTGTAAATCCCGGTAGGCTAATTCATACAGGGTGTTGCTATGGCGTAATTTTTCATCAATCGGGTGCTGGTAATTAATAGCACTGATGGCATCTGCCGCGACATAACCTGAATCCCCGTGGTCTCTACCTTTGGCATAACAGAAGATTTGCCAATCAGGGGCAAACGGGTCTTCTTTAAAATCAAACTCAAACACTTTACCCACATAGTGAGGCTGAGGAACATGGCGATAGCCGGGGGCCATGCGTACATGGGGGGCACCAATGGATTTCAATAACGCGGAGGCTTTGGGGCCAGCAATAATCCCCACCAAACCACTTTTTTTGGTGCGATACATTAAATCCTGGCTGATTTCATAGAAGGTCTGGCGCAGGGTTTCATAATGATCAGTGAATTTAAGGGCACTAGGGACCGTGTATTTCCATTGACGATTACCCATCGCAAAGAAATACATATCGATTAAGCGACGACGGTCTTTTTCAGCGGCGAGAATGTTTTTAGCCGAACTGAAATTTAAGGCATTCAGGTCAATACTGAATTCACGACGGGCGCTGAATACTGCTTGAATGGTGGCACTGGCTGCAATTGCGGACTCGTGCGGATAGACGATCCAGGACTCCATTTCATGATCAATTTTAGGAATTAATGACGGGTCTTTCTCGATGGAGACATCATACGCCACATGAATTTCAATCCCGTTTTTAGGCGGTACCGAAAAATTAATGGTAATCCCACCATTATCATGGTCGACAGAACCTGTTACCGTCACGGCCTGGCCATCAGCATCAACGAAATGCCCGGATAACAACCCACGACCATTTAAATCTTCAGCTACCAGGTTACGATCATGGTAAACCCGTACTAGCTCTTTACGCACAGGCATACCAATACTTTTAGTGAATTCTTTGGTAGTACCATCCCCAGTTGCTACGGGCTGGCGCTGATTCATGGAGGAATACTGACCATGAAAGGAATAATCAATGAGATCACCTTTTTTCAGGTCGCCAAAGGTCGATCCCGCCCGTCGGGTAATCGCAAAAATTTCGGATTTATCGTAATTAGGTGGAATATGGGTGACCATATCATTCGTAATACTGGTCAGCATGGTAGGGACAATTAACGCTACTTGGTGATTACGCTTTATAATGCCTTCACTGGTCGATGTCGCCGCATCCATAATTTTATGGTTAGCGGTATTGACCAGCATATTTTCGATGGTGTGATAAGCACTGGCCATCATTTCGGCGGATGGTAAACAGCCGCGCTGATCATAATAAGCACGTACGGCATTAGCAGTCACGCCTAATAACAAAGGACCTTGCTCGCCTGCGGCATCAAAAATGGTGTCTTTGACAACGGCTTTTAACTGGCTGTTGCGTTCGGCATTGTCAGTAATAAATCGGTTGGTGTTAGCAGATTCAACTTGAGGATTGATGACCGCCTGGCGGAATAGGGCGGCTTTTTCATTAATGGTATTAATTCGATTGTGATATTGGGTGATCGTTGCGACCATAGCAGGTGAATACTCCGGGTATCAGACTGATAGAGCACCACCCTAACATAGAAGATTAAAACCAACCGCTGACTGAAAAATATTGCAATTATTTAAATATCGTAAATTGCTTACAGAATTTGAGAAATTTGCTATTGGCAATGATTAAGGAACAACGCTATAGTGAGTTGGCTCAGTTATATAATAAATGATATAAACAAGCCCCGTCACCGAGGCTTGTTTGTATTTATTACCTAGAAAAACTAGTTACATTTCTTCATACATACTATGGTCAATTTTTTTGGCATCTTCTATCGAATATTCTTTGATTTCAAATAAAGGTTGTTTTAGCAAGTCATTCACAACAACGAGCGTTTCTCCATCCTTTTTTATCTTTAAATTTTTAGATCGTTTTGTTCTCGATAAACCAGAGTGTTTACTTATAAGTGCTTCAAGCAGTATCGGTTGGTTACTGAGATCTTCTAATTCCCCTTTCAATACAATATCTTCATTAAACAGGTAACTACTGTTCTTAACAACACGAAGTGCATAGTCATAGCTATTGAAGAAACGAGGTGCTTCTTCATCGTAACCGTAGTATTCATTTTGTGTTGGTAACCATATGGTATAAAATACTGGTTCAGGGCGATCGAATTCTGCTAGCTCATGAAAACGAATACCTGTCATCTCTCTGATAGTCCATATTTGATCATCAGTTGCATGATCTGGTATATAGATTTCTACATCATGATAAAAGTCATAATTGCCTTCATCATCAGGCTCCAGGAAGGGTTCACCAAAAGACTCAACAAAATAGTTATTTAATGCCAGCCAAGTTTCTTCGTCACCATCACCACATGGGTGCAGTTGCTCTAAATCAAATAAATCTTCATTTCTAAATGCTTTGCACTCTAATGCTTTGTAACGTTGGGTGGCTTCTTCTTTATCTTGAAAATAAGCTTCTATTCCCCCTGCACAATGAGCATAGGAACATTCGTCATTGTAGTGAAAGGCAAGTTTTCGTATTACATAGCTTTTATTCGTCATATTGTATCCCCCATTAAATGGTTAAATCACAGATTTACAAATGATGTAATGTTTAATCGATGAATTACATGATTGCATATTCATCATGGTCAAACTGTTGGGCTTCTTCTAATGAAATTGGACGTAACTCAAAGAAAGGCTTTTTTAATATTTCATTTAAAGTGATAATTTCATACTCATTGAATCGCTCAATTTCTAACTGTTGTTTTTTATCATTGTATTTTAGTAGTTGACTTCGATTAATTAGGGATTGCAGAAGTGTAGGTTGATTACTGATTGATGATAATGAACCTGATATTATTTGAGGTGTCTCAATGATATCGTAATGATCTTTGATAAAGCCTATCGCTTCGTCTTTACTATCAAAAAAATATGGTTGGTCGCTGTAAGTTAGAAAACTATCGCTGTGTAGTAACCAAATACCATAAAACTCAGGTACTGGTTGATCAAATTCGCCAATTTCGTGGAAAGTAATACCAGTCATTTCCTTAATAGCCCATGCTTGCTCATCGGTTGCTGAGCAAGGAACTTCTATGTAGTGATGGCTAAAATCCAACTCCCCATTTTCTTTGGTTTCAAAAAGGGGTTGTTTAAATTGCTCGACAAAATAATCATGTAATTCTTGCCAAAGTTCTTCGTCACCATCACCCATGTGGCTGACTTCTGGCATATCATAGATAGGCATCCCTCTAAACTCTTCGCATTCTAGTTCTTTAAACTTCTGAATAGCTTCTTCTTTGCTACCTATAACAGCCTCAATACCACCCATACAATGAACATAGGAACACTCATCACTAAAGTGATAGGCAATTTTACGAATGACATAACTTTTTTGGCTCATAAATGAGTCACCATTTGAAATTCAAAAGCGTAAATTTAACGGGATTATACAGCGACTTTAGTTTTTTGAAGTTTGACAGCACTGGGCGGTGGAGCAGAGCCATTATTCAGCCATAACTCAAAATCCATGTTATTAAAAATATCATTTGGCGAGATAGCAAATTCAGTGAGTAGTGGCTGCGTTCCCATCACTAGCGGTAAAATCTCATTGATAAACCAGCTATTATGTGTGAACAACAACGATGCAAGCTTGCCTGTATTGGCTAAGGGAGACATTAAAATTTTGCTCACGGCTGGGTTTTCAGCATACAAGCCATGCATTGTATTAATGGTTGTTTTCCAGTTGGGGATGGCTGATGTATCAATTAAATCAACAAAGTCTGATAGAGTAGGAATAAATCGGTAGTGATAATCGATTAATAAATGGTCTTTTTCACATAAGTCTTTGACATCAACTGTCTTGCCATCACTATTGGTAATGGTATTGCCAAATACAGGTACAACAATTTCCCTTATTCCCCATAAAGTATGGAGTATACGGTGTCGACTATCACTGCATAGAGCCTTTGTGCTATCGATAAAATCATGGATTGGATAGTAGTCATCAATATATCCTCCCCAGTGTTTAACCGATATTAAGGCGTGCTTATAAGTATTCATATTAAAAATGAGGGGAGTTTAATTGGGGGAAAGCAAAATGAATTGATTCCATTTTTATATGCCAATGGATAAATCGCATACTGTATTCCTTACTGGCAACAACACAAAAAAGAATACCAATTGTATCCTATATACGGCACAACAGGCATGAATATTTACACTTGTAGTAATTATTTTTTGTATCAGTATTAATCTGTTTAATAGAGTACAGTTATTGTCTAATTTATGGGCTTCTTACAATTGATTATTCTTTGACTTGGTGAAGCGACTCTCCTGTCGCTATCGTTGACCCACAGCTGACACTATCACCTACCCGAGCCACTGGTTTACCATTAATAATATGGTTGGGATTTCCACTGGTAGTAACACCTGCATGGGTTTCAGGTATTGCAGGACAAGTGTGGGGTAGCCAGCCATGCCCCTTACAATGCACCGGTTTTCCATTGATGGTATGCAGGGGTTCGCCTTCACTGTTTGCACGAGGTGGCCAGCAACCATGACCGGTACAGATAGAGCCTAATATTGCAATAGCTGGCATTAACCTAACTCCTCAATAAACTTTTTCGCCTTCACAATAAAATGTTGGCCTGTCTCAAAAATAATGTTTTTAGCTGCTTTTATGGATAAATTCCCACTTTGCACATTCAAGGTAGCATCACCGGCCAGGACATTTATGGTTAATTGATTACCGGCAATCAGTTTGGTTTTCGTTTTGCTGGAAAATAAGGTTTTTTGTTCACTGTGTAATACTGCACCTTGTTCGTTTAACTCAAACGCCGTGCCGGTTGCACGATGTGTGACACGGTAACAGCCTGGCGGCTCATACTCGACAGTAATTCCATTGTGTGTGGTCACTGATGACTGATGGTATTGAACGGGGGCTGGTTGTGTTTCTTCATCGGTGCGTTGATGATTAAAGGACTCGGGACCGGTCCACGACTCATGGGGGGTATTGGGTTGACCTGCAGGGCAAAAGTGGGCGCTGCCAATAATCCGCGGGCGTCGTGTATCGGGTTGGCCATGACTGATATACGGAAAATCCACCCATACCCAGTCACCTACCTGTACAGGGGTAAAACTGCCAGCGTTATAACGCGCACCAATGGGTAATAAATATTCAGCCCAGGGTAATTTGTCTGTTGGCACCCCTTCGGTTAGTCCTAAAATTTGTACCTGTACCCGCTGGCATTTTTTCGGGTCATCGGTATTCATGACCTGGCCATGATATTGAGTAGGGGTGAGTGGGGAATTTAACTCAGTGGTATTGTTCATTGTTTAAAGGCAAACAGGTTTTAACTCGGCATTGGTATTTTTGAGCAGAATAGCGATGTGCCACTGACTGAATAATTACCTTATCGGGTAAACTCTCATCAATCGGTAGTTCAGTATGGTTCCGATTAAACACTAACTGAAGGATAATACCGGCTTGCAGCGCTCCATTGCCTAAGCAAGTAAATTCTAATGTTGGCGTTAACAGGGTATTTAAATTGGCTAACGTAATTGGGCTCTTAAAACCTACCAGCTCACGCGGTGCACTGGACGAAGCAGTAGCATTCGTATTATTTGCATTAAGAGAACCTTGGGTTAAATGCCAACCAATAAACTGGCGTTGGGTAAAGCTCTGAATCAGTGGATCCGCATTGGCTTTTTTAAACGACACCATCTGATTTTGTTGGCGTGTATCGTTGTAGTGGTAGGAAAGATGAGCTGTTTTTTCAAGCAGTGTTGAAATAGGTTTAAACATAAACTGCTGACGTTGATAATAAATCACAGCCGCATTTTCTCGGGCAATTTGTTTGAGTAAACGACTGGGCCGCATACCGGGCAATAGGTGATAATCCTCAATGGCTGGGAATGCACTGGTATTGATCGCCGTGTGATTTACCAGCGATTTAACCACGCTTTCAGGGGCTTCTCCTACAAAAAAACGAGCCTGAGTTGCTGGCATTTTTAATTGAAAAATCACCTCACTCAAGCAATTTAGGGTTAAAACGGATTCAGCATCCATGGGCATGGTCAGAATCACAAAGTGCTCTATCGTGTCTAATTCATCCCGTCGATAGGGATCCGCTAAGGTGACCATTAATGTCTCAAAAGGTTTAATGCCTAAATCGTCCCTAAAAATCGCTTCCCGATCATTCAGCTTTAAGATTAATTTAGGCCCAGATAAATCCAATGTTTCAATATAAACCGCTTCGATTAACCAGCTTAAATCCAAGGGTTTATCCTGATAACGAATTTCCTGAATTAAGACATGTTCAAATGTTGGGTTGGCTGCCAAACGGAATGACTCGTAAATTAAACTGAATCGGCTCAATTAACTGGCTCTCATTTCCTACCAGAATGGGTGTTAATAAGGTGTGCTGCACTTCCAGTGCAAATAATCGGGTTTCTTGATGCGGATCCAAACTAATATCGGTTGCTAGCAATGTTTCGGGTTCTCGGATATAGGCTTCAGCGGTGAATTTTTCATCAGAAATTTGGTAGTGAAGCGGGATTTTATGGTGATTATGTTGTTTCTGGTTAATAAAAAAATACCAGGCAAGGGCTAATTGTTCAGGATGATTGCGCTCATGCCCGACAAAGACCAACCGATAAGTCATATCAAAATACATCACTTGCAGTTGGTAAGGTGTTTCCAGATCTTTTAACCAGAGTATATCTTGATAGATTCCACCATAATGTTCGGGATCGGCACTGGCTAAGCTGATATCTCGAAAATAATAAATCAAGGGTAGGGTAACGGCAGCGGTTTGGTTTTGTTGCTGAAAATGCCCCTGTTTGCCCAATTGCTTCATGAACACTAGAGGACTATCTAATTCACCTCTAAATATCTTGTGATAGGATGGTCTAACAAAAAAAGATTGTAGATTAGAATCATACGATCCAATGTTTTCATAAGCTGCTACTAAGTGGCAACCAAATGCTTTATCTACCATTGATAGGTTAGTGAGCGTGGGAGGCAAATCTATAGCCATTGAATACTCCCAGCCGTAGCTGCACCTGCACGCCCACCCGATGAGCCGTAATTACCCCCTGTGCCATGATGGCCAACAGCTCCACCCGCACCGGAATAATTTCGTTTATTACTACAAGTGCGCTCTTCACCACGACCATGAGTACGACAAGACTCCCATCGATAATCAGTACCATGACCTGGACCGTATAAGCTGCCTCGACCTGCGCCGCTATGATACTCACCTCTCCCTCTTCCACCGTAGGGCTGTCCACCACCACCTCCATCATTTTTATTTTCTCTTGAACTACCACCTCCACCGCCGCCGCCAATAACACTGCCTCCCGGATGGACTTTGAGTCTTAAGGTGCCATGATGCACCGCAACACCTGTTCCCCCATGCCCACCGGTATAACTGTGCCGAAAGTTTGCACCTGCGCCACCACCACCGCCTCCCCAAATATGGCCGTAGACTTCTAACGTTAACCCACCAGGAAAATGCGCCATATTGACATTCATGCCAGTACCCCCGGCATTACCATGACCGCCACCATGTCGATCAGCCCCACCATGCCCGGTGACATACACCCCTGGATTGACAATTAAAATACACGAGGCCTGTCGTTCGCCTGGTGTAAACCAGGCATCGGCACTGGTGCCATTCGCTACCGCGCTACTGATATGCTTAATTACTTGGTTAGCACTACAGTAAAACTGACTAAAAGCAATAGCACCCGCCGTGGCAATTTTGGCATTGGAGGGGGCATTGGGAACCAGACTTTTACCCCGGTAATACTGCGATAAGCTGAACGGTTTATTGCCTTTAAATTCAGTGGCAATATCCGTAAATGAGATTGGCCCTTCACACCTAACGGCCATGCAATTGCTCCTCTAAAACAGAGACTTTATTTGAAATGGCTTTCACCGCTTCCACTAATAAAGCGACCACGCCAGTACTGTTAATTGATAAGTATCCGCCAGGTGCTGTTTTTACCGCATCAGGTAGTACCTGTTGTACTTCCTGAGCCATTAAGCCCACCTGGTAATTGCCAGTATCGGTCCGTTGATAATGATAGCCACCCAACTGCTGTAGTTTTTTGAGCGGTGCTGAGATGGGGTTAATATGCTGCTTTAAGCGTTGGTCAGAAAAAGCGGTCACATCTCCTTTTGAATACAGCGAGCCACAAGTCAGAGATCCATTACAGTTAAGGTTCACATTAAAGGTGGCCGAATGGTAGTCCATCACCAAGACGTGTTTTTTCTGGTTAGCGTTATAATTTTCAAAAACAAAGTGATCACTGCCATTATCAGCGGCTTGGAAATAGAGTCCACAATGTTCAGAGCCACTGGTTTCTCGCACATGCACTGAAAATGTATCTGATAGCCCTGTCCAATTAATACCGTTGCTGTTACCGCTTCGAACAATATCAAACTGCACAGAGCCTGATAGTGTGCCGCCTGTTTTTTTATAAACTGACTCGTCATTGGCTTTAATGGCTAATACCGCAGGTAATTGAGCTACATCCGGGATAGCCAGTTGCTCAAATCGGGCTTTATCCAATTTAGTATTTAGGGCATCTCGTAATCCTGCAATATTATCGATACCTAAACTCTCTAGGTTTTCTTTATTTTGCTTAATATATTCAACAATATTTTTTAATGATTCAATTTCACTGCTATCCGAGGATAAAAAAGCATTAATGGTATCGATCATTTCTTTTAATATACGACCTTGGTTGGCTGATAAGGAATCGGTCGCTGATTGTGAGCGTAAATGATCAATGGTTGGGGGTAGGCTTTTTATTAACTCATGCAGTTTTTTGCCTTGTCTTGCGGATAAACTGGCATCCGTTTGATCAGAATTGAGTTGATTAATAATTAAGGGCATTGCTGCCGCTAGTTGATATTGAGGATGTGGATTGCTTTTTTGTTCATGGGTTAATACCGGGATCCGTTCAATACGTCGACTGATATCCAACATACTTGCGGTTAACATTTCAGCATCTGACGGCACTTGCAGGGTAGCTAACACCACACTATGTGGGGTGAGGGTATGGGTCACCACCAGTTCCACTGTACTCACTTGGTGGTGCTGGTAATCCACAGCAATCACAATATGTTGAGTGTCACCTGGGGTAATGGTTAATGCTTTTTGCATTCCAGCAGGCATCCGGGCTGTCAGTGAATAACCTTGGGTTTCAACTACGGCTATCGACTCTTCAATCGCATCGCCTACCAAAATAGTTAGTGGATTGTTTGCATCAATGGTGACATGAAAACCACTATAAATACCTGTGGGCACGACACCTGCTAATTTACGGTTGATGGTGGCACCTGAATAATTTTCACGCCAAGCCGTGTCTATGCGTAAATCATTAACCGGCTGTTGTGGCCAGCTATTCGCATTAATCATGGGTTACCTCATCCTCATCAATCAAAGCCAGTAGCGCCTGTGTGTCAGCATGACTCATGGGCAACACCTGGTGTTTAGCACCCACTAGTCCATGTTTGCCAATAGGGGTAGCAGCCAGCACATAAAATAATTCCACGGTTTTTTTGTCATTGGGTAAGCGGTCTTCACACCATAAGATACTTTGTTCAGGCACCGGCGCGGTATCCAGTAATACCGTTTTAGGGCTTTCAAAATCAGGTGCTGACTGAAACCCCGCTGTTAATAAACTTTGTGGGTTGTCATTAGGAAAAAACCGCGCTTTCACAATCACTGGCGCTGCATAATTGATGGTAGTTTCGTGTTGCTCCAGAGTACCTACCAAATCCAGAGGATCTGACGCCTGGTCTTGCAGAGCCTTAAATAACATCACTTGCCGAGTATCCCGCGACTGAAATAAAAATTGTTTCGTATCACTGGCCAGTCGTTCAGTTAATGCTAAAAAGTCCTGGGGTTGGATCATAATTGCTGTTGAATAGCCTCTGCAGACATGCCTAATTCATCCGCAAATTTTTGGTAAACGGTATTTGCCGGTAAGTTATAGCGCTGAGCAAATGCCAATTCTTGCTTAATATGGGCTTTTTGTTGAGCGGTTAATTGCTGAGTCATTTTTGTTCTTGCTCGATTAATTTTGTTACGGTTAGCGGGCTTATTTACGTGACGGCGTAACGCTAAATTGACTTGCCTGGCCAGTTCGGCGCGAATTTTTTCCTGGTTTAACTCACCCACACGCGCTCGGCTGAGTTGCTGATGATCTTGCCGAGTCATGAACTGATGACGGGTATCGCCAGCAAAGCCCGCTTGTTCTGCTTGCCGGATCATTTGTTGGGTTAATTGGGTTTTTACCGTGGGGCTTTTTAAAGTCCGAAAGACCTTCAGAACATGCTTACAACAACAGCCGCGTAATTGAGGATTACGCACTTTGGGGAAGTCTTTTTCATAAGGTTGAATCGCAAATCCACCCACCGTCGCGACATAGCGATACCAGAATTGATGACGACCACAATCACAATCAAACGATACCGGGCCGGCCAGGGTTTGGGTCATCGCTCGATTAACGTTGCCAGCATCAGTTAAATGTCGCCACCAGTCTTCTAACCTGACTTTGACCTGGTGAAACTGAGCTTGATATTTACCACTGGCAGTCACACTGAATGTTAAGGTTGAGCCATGGATTTTATAAAGTCGAGCGGACCGAATTTCTACATTAGCCCGTTCCACATCTATTGCCCGAGACGAAGCAATTAATTGGTCCATGGGCACGCCCTTAGCCGAACCAAACTGTTTGGCCAGTCGTTGTTGTGCTTGAGCAAACCCGGTTAAATCCTCGATAGTAAATGGGGTGCCGTCTTCTCGGGTACCGATTAATACTTCCGCATTAGGGGGCATTTCCCCAGTGCGAATGGCCATGCGGATTTGATTCGGTGATAAGGTGCGTCGGGCACTGCCTCGGTTCTGACGTAGCTGACGACGTAGCTCCGCAAACTCACGATCCTGATGCCGAAAATTTACGCCTTTAAAAGGGTTCATTCGCGCCCCTCAGAATCAGCATAGGCTTTGATTTGTTGGCGAATCCATTTAATCGGCGGCAACTGTAGAGTAGTTCCAGCTTTTAATGCCCCGCGCATGTCGTCTAGCTGAGCAATAATAGCCACAATTTTTTTGAGCTGGGGAGTGCCATAAAAGCGAAGCGAAATTAACTCTGGCATCAATACTTCATCCAGAGCAACTTCATGGATTTGCCATTCAGAAAGAGGATTACGCAATGCCTTATAAAACTGAGCGCGTAATAAGGGATCCTGAATGGTTAATGGCGATAAGCGAGCATGCTGCATGTTAGCAACCTCGGATAATCGCCGCTAATCCTGGCGGTAAGTGGGCTAGCTTATCAGGTGGTTTACTGCCTAATAATAGGGTTAAATAGTCATGAGACGCGGGATTAAAGTGTAAAGCACCCAACACTAACAATAATACAGACCGCTGGTAACCAGTAAATCGTTGGTAATCAATGTCATAACGATTGCGGCCTTTGTCGTCTTTATCAATATTGATTGAATTACGGTGAATTTGGTGACGTTGCAACCCATGCTGAAAAATAATATTGCCTAATTGATTGCCTTGAATTTCGCCTAACCCACTTAAAGCAAAATAATAATCCAGCGCAATATTTTGATAACTGCGGTTTTCAGCCGGTGCGGATTGATCCAGGGTCAAGGTATAACCCATATTAAATAAACGACTAACGTCTTCTACCAGTACAAGAAATTGTTTATTCAACACATTTTGTAGTGTCTCTAGTAACCCCGGTTGCCATTGTTCTAGCCGCCCATTTAAGGGGGTTAATTGATCAATAACTAAATACTCACCGTTAAACGCCCCTTGTGCCAGCACTTTTGGGTGACTTACCAATGAGACGGCACAGAGTTTTTTAATCATCCAACGGCCCTCCCAATTAAATAAAGCGCAGGCCCGAAGGCCCGCTGTTACATGCCATGCCAATAGAACAAGGTCTATTATTCAGAAAAAACTGAGGGCGTCTATGATAAAAAAATATTGCACCTCATCAAAATATCAGACAAAAAAAGCAGGCACTAGGCCTGCAAAGACACAATAGATCATAAGGAGAAAGCAGGCGGGTAAGGGGGTAAAGGAGGGAATGAACAGTTTCAATTTACGGGTAACCCGCCTGCATGAGTGGTTATTATTCATAAAATATTCATGGTGTCTATGATAAAAAAATATCGTATGTCATTTTTTTAAAATGGGTTATGATGCAATTAATGAAATACAACAGAAAGCCTCTATGACAAACGACTATCAAGATATCAACGCCTCGCTACCACCCATGAATAGCCGTGTCGACGTCATTTGTCGATACCATGATCGAGATGAATTAATTACTGAAAAAATACGTGCATACCACGACAATGGTGGCGAATTTTACTTAACGACCGTCGGTCATAATATCAGTAAATTAGTTACGCACTGGAAACTAGCCGGTTAATCTGGCTAGTGCCTATTCACTGTCATTTAAAAAGAAAAATTAATTGCTGATGTGCTTTAATAATATTCGCTTTCTTCAACACTAATATCACCTGCAGCGACA
>NZ_JAPMOU010000050.1 GCF_028858535.1 Spartinivicinus poritis | reverse complement strand
TTATCCCGGATTCCCACTAATTGACCCTGCTTGTTTGAAGCACTGCCGGTTAAGCGGAAGATTTTTTCTGGGCCTTGCTGGGAGATAATCGAAATTAAATCGTTACCTAAATCAAGTACCTGTAGTTTTTCCGTTTGGTTGTAACTTCGGCCATTGGCTGGTGGTATGGGTAAGGGGATTGAACGGCCTTCCTGGTTGAAATAAAACAGTTGGCTACCTGCTTGTTGAAGCTTTTCACCTAATGGGGTGGTCCAGCCTGTGCCTAATTCGGCCGCTTTATTATTACTGGTGCGGTAGGTGCGATTCCAACTAAATGATAATGGCCCACTTAAGACAAAATCCGTTTGCTCAAGCAGTTCCTCGCCTGCCACCATACTAATCGGGCAACCATTGGTGCAGGTTTTATCATTGCTAGGGACTTTTTGGCCATTACCGTTTTCACCTGAGGTTTTATTGGTTTTTACTTCAGGTTTTTGTTTGGCTGCAGCGGCTTTTTGTTGTTTGGATTGCTTAGCGTTAAAGTCACAGGATTCACAGTTGCCTTTTTTCTGCTTTTTGAATTGGTCTTTGACTTTAGTTGTTGCATTGGTCACAGAGTCACTGACTTTACTGGCGCCCTTGCTTGATGTCTTAGCTGTTTTTTCCAGCTTTTTGAGTTGAGCTATTCGTGCCTTAGCTTTGGCTATTTTATCAGCAATTTTTTTTACACGAAGTGCCGTGCGTGCTGCTTTTGCTGGCTTAGCCACGGCATCACCTACATAGGGAATGACAGAAACCAGAGAAAGAGCACCACCAAGAAAATCACCTCTGGCAAAGCTCATACCTGCGCCAATCAGGTCAGAAGCTGGCGTAGGGTCAACCATGCCTGCAACATCAACGGCAGTGATGGCTAGTTCGGCCATCTTTTCTTTTTCTAAACTAGCCAGTTCTTTTTGTGCTTTAGCAAGGGATTGAGTTACATTCATTGTTTCAACATTCCTGTTACTCCATTAATAAGCATCTATAACTCGTTAAAGAACACTACACTATTCTACATAAAGTCACTATTGGAGTAACAAATGTGAGTTTTGTTAATCTTCTCTAATTATTCCAGAAGAGCCTGTTGCTTATGAACACAGCACCCAAAGTATTGTTAGTTGATGATGAAGAGCAAGTGCTCAAAGCGAATAGCCAGTGGTTAGAGCTTAGTGGCTTTTCGGTTATTTGTTGTAATACGGCTCATGAAGCGATTAATCAGCTACAGCAAGGGTTCACGGGGGTAGTGATTAGTGATGTAAAAATGCCAGGTATAGATGGGTTAACATTGCTGGAACAAGCTAAAGAACTAAACTCCAACTTACCTATAATTTTGATTACTGGGCATGGTGATGTCAGTATGGCTGTAGAGGCACTACATAAAGGCGCTTACGACTTTATTGAAAAACCATTTGACCCAGATAGACTGAAAGAGCGAATTCAGCGCGCAGATGAACAGTTACAGCTAAAAATAAAAAACCAGCAACTTCGCCAGCAATTGGCTGAGCAAAGTGGTATTTCAGCTAAATTATTAGGTGAAAGTAAAGCAATACAGCAGGTTCGAGAAGAAATTCTATCCCTGGCAAACTTTAATACACCAGTACTTATTCATGGGGAGACTGGTTGTGGTAAAGAGTTGGTGGCACAGTGTTTACATGAATACAGCCAGCGAGCAAATAAACCATTTGTTGCCTTAAACTGTGGTGCTATTCCAGAAGCATTATTTGAAAGTGAATTATTTGGCCACGAAGCAGGCGCCTTTAGTGGTGCACAAAAGCAACGTAAGGGAAAACTGGAACACGCAAATGGAGGTGTGGTTTTTCTTGATGAAGTTGAGAGTATGCCCTCACATTTACAAGTAAAGTTACTTAGAGCGCTACAGTCTGGAGAAATTGAGCGGCTGGGATCAAATAGAATTATTAACTTAGATATTAGAGTAATCAGTGCGACGAAAATATCACTTAAAGATGCTAGTGAATTTCGACAGGATTTATACTATCGGCTAAATGTATCAGAAATTATTTTACCGCCTCTAAGAGAGCGATGTAATGATATACCACTTTTATTTACCTACTTTGCAAACCTGGCTGCAGAGCAGTATCAACGACCAGTTAAAGTATTGGCTCCAAGTGATATTGATTTATTAACGGCTTATACATGGCCTGGTAATATTCGTGAGTTAAGAAATGTTGTGACGCGATATATTTTGGCAAAGGATAAATCTATTATTGACTTGATCGATGCAAATAATAGTAAAGAAATAGAAGAAATTGACAACGTTCTGGAGGGAAAATTGTCACTTGGCCATAAGCTAAACCAGTATGAACGACAATTAATTCATAAAGCATTAGAGAAATATCAGGGCAATATAAGCCAGGTAATGGCTGAACTTGATTTACCTAGACGAACGTTGAACCAGAAAATGCAAAAGTATGGGTTAAATCGGTTGGATTATTTGGGTAAATAAAAGGGAGTCATTACATCAAATAGTAATATAAGTGAAGTGTGTAGCAACGCAGAGGCTACAGTTAAGCTATGAAAGATAGGGCATGATTTTTTTACTTGGTTGTGACAAAATTGCCTGTTAACTCATTTATAATGAATAGATTCAAACATTCCTTTTGTTGTTAGTGGTTTAGGAGTTTGATGCTTTTCATCTTAAAGCTGTAATACTTAATAGCCCCAAGTGCCGGGGCTATTTTTTACCTAAACTTAGCTAGGCAGATAATTATACTTTTTTATAGCTGCAGGACAAATTTGTTATAAATGAGTAAATGTTAGGTGTGTATTAGAAAGTTATTTATTGATAATAAAAAATAATTAGTTGTAAATAAACTGAGTTATACCCGCAGCTTTGAATGTAAACAATGATTATTTCCCTTTTAAGTGGCTTAGAAGACGCTCAGAGTCTTTTTCTTCAATGCCTGTTATTCTGAATTTACCAGATATAGATGACTGTATTGTAGCAGTTGAAATTAAAGTATTATCAATATAAAGGCTCACTCTTTTTTTCAAGTGTTTCTGGGTGAAGTGCTCAAGTTGTAATGATGATCTTGAGTCAAGCTCCACATTAATCTGTGGTCTATCGTTTTCGTCTGTAGATAAAAAATTTTTTTCCTTACCTGAGTGAGTTTTAAAATATTTATAATCCAGCATCTTCCTGCTTTAGCTCTTTTACTGCTTCAACTAGCACAGGAATTAAGCCAATATAATTTACTTGTAGATAGCCGTCTTCATGAGTGGAGACAAATTCAGGAATGACTTGCTGTATGTCTTGGGCAATCACACCATATTCTTCGGTATTAGTAGGTTCAAAGGTATAAAAAATGCCTTTAAATTGAAGAAGTTTTGCTAGGCTGGAGGGTAGTAGCTGGATATTTTTTTAAGATTTTCGTCACTAAAGCGAATAAAACTTGATATATAGCTTGTTGCGCATTCAGAATAACTCTCATTTTTTGAACAATGAAGTTCTGCACCAGTAATATTTGATAAAAATAGTCCTATAAATATGAATAGTGAATTTTTTTAAGAATAAAATACTATTCCTGTAGTGTTGTACTTGCTTGCAAGAATGGTAGACCTTGGGGTTTGTTATTTGATGTGAGTCAGTTGTGTGACTGGTTAGCAGCTCTTTGACATAACTAATAATGATAGCAGCACTGAGCAATGATATACCCGTCGCGAATCATTTTTAGGTTTTGTTATCTTCATTCCTCACCTAAAAACCCTTCGCACTGGGTATAATAGCCGTAACTGTTACTTTGTATACTCCTATCACTATTGATGATGTCCTATATGATAGCTTTGGAAATGGCTGACCCCAATATGGTCAACTCATTGGCAGCATTTACCAAGGACTTAACTCTAATTACAGAATAGGCTGAAACCAGCTAACTTTCGATGCTCAGGGAAAATGAGCAGTAAAAATAATTCTTTCAACTAAAGTTAAGGTTTGTTCACTTAGAATTCATGATAGAGGTTGGTTTATACAAGCTCTTTACACAACAGTGACAATTGTAATAAAAACTGATAACTCAAACTACTTTTTTAGTTGACTACTACTTTAAACTCTCTTTGTATTAAATAAGTATATTAATATTTTGGGTCTTTATTTTTCTATCTGTTTGAAAGTCAAAAATAAATATATTTAACGTTTTTGAACTTTATTTTTTAAAATGGCTCTTCATTCATTTATTTGATTGAGAAATATTAATACTTCTATTGAAAACCAACTTTTTAAATTATCAAAATACTCGACTTCGACTAAGGAGATGTCTTTCATGAAAACTCTTTACTTACTTTCACTTGCAACACTCAGTTTAGCTGTGTCTTCAACTCTTTTAGCGAATAATACTGCACTATACCAAGTATTAAAATCAGCCAGTGGTATATGCTTAGGGGTCCAAGAGGCACATTCTGCAGATAACACACCAGTTCTTCCTCTCACATGTGATAGCAGTGGAAGCCAACAGTGGCGTATGGATAAATTAGGACGCCTTCATCCTAAGAATGCGCCGGAAAAATGTTTAGAAGTAGGCAGCAATGTTACTTATGAGAAAACTGCTTATATTACTCAATGTAATGAAGAAATGTACCAGCGCTGGCGCTGGTCACAGGGCACAATACAAAACCAATATAACCCTTATATGGTCTTAGACTACTATGCTGACCGACAATTGATCGGTGTGTGGCAATTTCATGGTGGACAAAACCAGCAGTGGCAATGGGTTAAATCAGACAACCCTACAACTCCAGACAAACCCAATAAGCCTACAAATATTAGCAATACTCGCGACATCATCATTTCTGTCAATACATGGGGTGAATATAATAATCGTGCTTGGGAAGGACAAAGTGATGTGAGAGAAAAAGGTGACTTTAAACTTTACAATGCAGTCATTTATTTAGATAAAGTAGAAGGCTATGACTTAGGTAATGATAAACCATTTACACGTGGCCGCCGTTCATTTGATCCAAGTAATATCATGGTAAAAGCATCTACAGTTCATAATGATGATCGAAGAGATGATCAGTTATCCATTAAGCACAGTAAACAATTATTAATGTTCTTTAAAGAATATTTTGATGCCATAGTTGCAAAAGAAAAGAAAACCTATCCAAATAAGAGCTTACGTTTTAGTTTTTTGGTACATGGGCATGGTTCTGCAGGACGTGGAGCACTATTTGAAAGAAGATTAAAATCAGATGATACAAGAGAATTGCTAAAACATATAATAGCAGTATCAGGTCAGAAGCTAGCTATGTTAGATTTATCAAGTATTTGTAACGAAGCAACCTGGGCCAATATTAGTAATTTGGCACCTTATGCTGACTATATTGCTGCTTCTGAGTTTCTATCTGGAGGTATGAAGAGTGACTGGAAGGGTGAAAAGTATGTACGTTTTCTTCCAGAGAATCATTATCCTGACGAATTCGATGCTAAATTAGATGTTAAAGATATTCTTGTAAATCAATTTAATAGAATTAAAAAATACAATTACAATAAACAAGTTGGACCTTATAGAGCTGGAGGCTCGACACAAAAGTCTAAAACTTTATTTGAATCTAAGAAGGTAGATCAGTTTGTTTGTAGTTTAAAAGGTATTCAGGGAGACTTAATACCACAAAAGCATCATAAAGAGTCAATCGTACATGATGTGAAAAAATATTTATTAGACTTAAAAGCTCATGGAACTAATGATCAAAACAGAATTGATCAAGCATTGAAAGCATACGACAATATGGCTATTTATCATGTAACCAATGAATCTACAATGCCTGATACATGGAGTCAATATCGTAGTCATGGGTTATCAATGGCTTTATCTTGGTCCATGCATGGTTTTACAAACCCTGTTGGTAAAGACCTTTTTGATGCATTTAGTGAAGTGATGCATCAGAAACCACAGTGTAAATAACGGTTAAGGTTTCTATAGAAGATCGTCCATTGGACGGTTTTTTTGATATATAATCCACCCTTTGGATAGTCAAAAATAGCTAAGAGTCTACCTTATCAGACCAAAGCCGGTTAGCTTTTGTATAAAAAACAACCGGCTTTGAATATTGTTCCTCAACTTTACGTATGGACCACTAGTCGCAATTTAGAGCCGGGCTTTAACTATTATATAAGTCCAATTTGACAGTCTCACTTACGTATTTACGCTAAAACTGTTACATGAGTAGTGCTTAACTCCATGCTTTTGCAACATTAGCATAATACTCATTAAAATAAGGAATCATCTTTTCCCTTGAAACTTCTACCATTGGTGCTAGTTCAGGTGGAAGGACATAGTTTCCTTCTATTTGTTCGTATATTTTTGAAAGTCCTTCCATCATCCATATACCTGCTACATGATGAAAACCAAATTTAGTTGCTGTTACTACTTGGTGCTCATATACTGCTGCTTCAATATGCTTAGCCACCTCAAAAATTGCTTCTTGTTTAGTCCACACTTGTATTGGTTCTCGTTCGGGGGAAAAAAGCTCCTCGCATAGTGGCTCTTTATTCAATAATTTATTAGCCATGTCTTTGGCAAGTAACGGTGAAAGTGACAAGCCATCTCTAAAGGTGCCAGTCATTAGCCATAAACCATCTAAAGAGGTTCTTCCTATCAGTGGGAACGTATCAGCACTAACCGGTCGATTACCTGAATACCAGTCACAAATTTGGGCCCAAACATAGTTTTCATTTAGCTGTTCCATAGCACACTCTAATAGAAAGAATGCATCACTGACATTGGGTTTTACAAAAGGACGTTGTGTTGCCCAATTAGTTGCGCCGATGTAAGCACTTTTTTCTCCTCTGGGAACTTGATGTAAACCACAAGCAAATGCTCTATTTGGTGTTCTAATTACATGAGGGTTAATTTCCGCTTCAGGTGCTCCATCTGCAAAGTAAGCTGCTTCTGTGCTAAGTAAGACAGCGTTACCTCCACAGGCAAATAGGCGAGGAATACGGAATTTTAGCTCAGGTATTTTATCAATTAGATGTTGTGTGCCTATGCCTGAAGCAAGTAAAACTCGATTGGCTTTTAGCTGCTCATTATTAGATAAAATCACACCATTAACCTGTTGGCTGTCATAACAAACTGCATGGGCTCTTTCATTAACTAAAGTGATATTATTCAGTTGCTGACAGGCAAATTCCATTCTTTGTAGTAAAGCATTTGGATCTATATATCCATCTTCTTTGATAAGAATACTTCGAATAGGTCTCGCTGAAGGCTTTGGATTTAACCCTACTATATCTTTTGGGGCAACCTCTTCGATTGGTGCATTATACTCCCTCATTTTATTAACAATAGCATCGTAGTTATTATCATCGAGGCTAGAGCCTTGCGAATTATTAATTAAATAAGTACCCCACTTGACTTCTAGTGGATTGTTGTCGCTAAATTGATTAATCTGATCTAACCAGCTATTCCACATTGAAATAGCTTGATGAGCAAAAGCTACCTTTTTATTTCCATATTTTGATTTTATTAGAGTTTCAGTGATTTCTCCAAAGCAGCTGATCATAGCACCTGCAGCAGGTGTGGCTGCTGTTTGTCTGTCTTGAGAACCGACGACAGCAATGTTTAGTGCTGTATCCTCTAAACCTAAGGCAATTGCCGTTGATAGACCAAGGACTCCATTACCAACGATAATAATGTCATATTGATTCATAAAAATATAATTCCTTTTAATTGTTTTCAAAGTGTTTATTAATGTTTAAATTATTTTTAGCTGTTTACCGATTTTTTCAAATGCACTGATAGCAGTATCAAGTTGTTGATAAGATAAGGCTGTGCTGATATTTGTTCTAATTCGGTTTGCATTAGCTGAAACTGCTGGATAACAAACAGGATTAACAAAAATACCATTTAGATGGAGTAATTTAACAAACTCAAAGGTTAATTGTTGATCTTTTATCAATATGGGAACTATAGGTGTCTCCGAATTCATTGTGTCAAAACTTAATTGTTGTAATGTTTGACGAAAATAATTGGTTTTTCTATTGAGATCTTCTTGAATTTCTGGTCTAGACTCTAAAATTTCAATTGACTTTAAAATAGCTGATACAATAGGAACTGGCAATGAAGCAGAAAATATGAAAGGACCAGAAGCATATTTAATAAGATTAATTGCTTCCAAAGAGCCGGCTACATAACCACCAATTGCAGGAATGCCTTTGCTGAAACTGCCAGTTATAATATCAACATGAGAAGCCAGGTCCCCGTAATATGAAGCGGTGCCTCTACCGCAAGTGCCGATACTACCAATGGCATGAGCATCATCAATAATTAAGAAAGCATGATAGGTCTCAGCAAGATCAATTAACTGGGGAAGTTTACAAATATCACCATCCATACTGAATACACCATCAGTGACAATAAATTTTCGCTGTTCTCTTGGATAAGATTGGAGACGAAACTTTAGGTGCTCCATATCGTTATGCTTATATCTTTTGACAACAGCTCCAGAAAGCTGAAGTCCTTCGTTAATAGACTTGTGATTTAGCTGGTCTGAAAAGACGATATCTTCAGGTGAGATCAAAGTAGAGAGAGTCGCTGTATTTGCATCATAACCACTACTAAAGGCAGCAGAGGCTTCAGTGCCTAGAAACTCAGCAACCTTATCTTCTAATTGAATATGTAGATCTGTTGTTCCATTAAGCAGTCTAACTCCCGAAGTAGAAGTACCATAATCATTTAAACTTTCTTGAGCTGCAGCAATTACTTCGTGGTTACCACTAAGGCCTGAATAATTGTACGAGCCTAAATGAATTAATTCACGGTTATTTGAATTATTATCAATTGAGGCTATAACAGTTGCATTATCGCCTATTTTACAGGTACGTGGTGCTACCTTTAAGTTATCAGTTTTGTGAAGCCAGTTATATAACCCTAATTTTTTCCTTAAAAAGCTATTCTCATAAAGAAAACTTCTATTCCTTGTTAACACTCGATACTCCGTAAGTTATGACACTAGAATAATTGCTATTTATTATCATGCTTTGGATAAAATATAAATTTAGCAATATTTTATCAACGTTAACGATTACTAATGTCGCAAATTGATATGTTTTAAATCACTGTTATCAGAGCTGACTAGTTGTTTTTCAGCAAACATTGTTCTGGTCGACTCTGTTGGGTACTTTTATTTTCCGCCCAAAACCACCTACTTCAGCAGGTGGCTATCATTTGAGAGATTTCAAAATCGACTGGCGACATCTTTTTGCTAGTGAGTGTATACGTTCAGTGCTGTAATACTTCATAAATGATCGCAGTAATAATCGTTAACTTAAGCTGTACTGTCGAAAGATATGACCAAAGTACTCTGTAGCGTGTCACATTGAAACCTGATGTTTTACCAAACTATGACTGTAGTTTTTCAGTGTGCAACAACTACTCGAATTGATTTATATGATAATACTGAGAATCCATAGGCAATATAGTATTGCTAAGTGAGTATGCTGTTGGGATAGATAGGCAGAAATTTGCTTATGCAGGATTACTCCTATAACCACCTTATACTGTCTTATACTTTTATAAAGGCTTGGTTTGCTATATGTATGTAAAGGTATTCTAAAGTAGTAGTATCTGTATGTAACAAATAAGTAATGAGGATAAGCAAAAAATGGCTCATACAAACAGGCTTTATTCAGCAATATTTTGCCAATCTTTCTTGATTGGTTTTAAAATCTTTTAATTTTCAAATGGTTACAGCTTGCCTTTGGTTGGCATGAGGGTTGCCTACTAGGTTTGTCATAGGTTGCCTTTAGGGAATGCATGAAGCCATTTGCAAAGAGTAACCTTCATTTGAAGTTAGGAAGTAATAACAAAGAGGTTAATACATGATAAAAATTAACAAGCGAGCTTTCTTAAAACGTCGGTCTTTTTTAAAGACAGTTATCAGTTCAACTGCTGCTGTCTTATTGACACTTAATGGTGGCTTTGCACATGCAGAGCAAGAGCAATCTTATATTCTGGCTACTGCCTCAACAGGAGGGACTTTTTATCCAGTAGGTGTTGCCTTAGCTACTTTAACTAAGGTGAAGTTACAGCCAAGTTACAATATCAGTCTATCAGCCATTAGCTCTGCAGGCTCTGGTGAGAATATTAAACTAATGAATGATAATGAAGCCCAGTTTGCAATATTACAAGGCTTGTATGGTGCGTGGGCTAAAAAAGGTGAGGGACAACTGAAGAATTTAGGCGCTCAAAGAAAGCTGCGTTCCATAACCATGCTTTGGCAAAATGTTGAACACTTTATTGTTGATGCTAAGTTAGCCAAGAGTGGCTCATTAGATGATTTAAAACAGCTGGATGGGAAAAAATTCTCAATAGGTAAACGTAATTCAGGCACTGAAGGTTCTGGCCGTTATATTATGAGTCAGCTTGGCATTAACCCAAATACATTTACGCTCGCTTATATGGGCTATGGCCCGAGTGCTGATGCTTTGCAAAATGGGTCAATTAATGGCATGAATACACCTGCTGGAGTACCTGTTAGTGCAGTTACCAGAGCTTTTGCAAAGTCAGGTGATAATCTGCGAATTTTAGAGGTGACTGATAAACAGCTGGACAAAATTAATGCGCAATATAAGCTTTGGAGTCGCTATGAAATTCCACCTAACACTTACCATGGCCAAAGTAAGTCAGTAAAAACTATTTCTCAACCAAATTTTTTAGCTGTACGGGATGATGTACCTGAACAAACAGTATATATGCTGACAAAAACCATTTATGAAAACCTATCATTTTTAAATGGTATTCATAAAGCAACTACAGTAATGGCTTTAAATAAGGCGATTGAAGGTTTGCCTTTGCCACTGCATCCAGGTGCTGCAAAATACTTTAAAGAGAAAGGAGTGTCTATTCCTAGTCATTTACAGTAATTAGCAATGCTCTGCATCAATTATTAAAAAATAATATATCGGATATATTGAATATTATATCCGATATGGAACAGCTTTAATTATATTATTTATAAGTGCCCTAAGCTCGTTGAATAATAAAATAATCAGTAAAATTCAAAATAGTAGCTTGATATATCCAAAACGAAAGGTATGGCTATAAAAAAGGGCATAAGTGGTTAGTAGTACCAATTGAGGTGTATGTATGTACAATACCATTAATGAGCCCTTGGATAAGTATCGAGCGTCTTCACAAGACTCGATAAAATACACCCGATATATAGTCTATTTTTTAGCGATAGCACTATCATTAACACATATTTATTTTAATACTTTTAGTACATTATCTGAGCTTTGGATTTCGGCTATTCATTTTTCCGGTTTTGGGCTGTTATGTATTTTGACTGTACCCATTGTGAAGAATGAATCTGATGGGGGTAGAAGCTGGAAAATAGTAGATGTTTTTCTTGCCGGCATTGTCGTAGTGAGTGCTGGCTATTTAATTCTATTTGAAGACCAGTTATATGCGCGTGGTGTAGAGCTGTCACAATGGGATTGGTGGGTGGCAATAGCCTCAATTACGGTGGCTCTTGAATTAACCCGTCGTACTATGGGATGGTTTATTCCAGTATTAACCCTGGTTGCCCTCAGCTATGTTGTTTGGTGGGGAAAACTCATATCAGGTCCTTTTCACTTTCCTGGCTTAAGTTTAGAAACCTTATTATATCGCAGCTACTTCAGCCCTGAAGGAATGTTTGGCCCTATTGCCAGAATTTCCTGGAGCTATGTATTTATGTTTATTTTATTTGGCTCTTTTTTAGTTCAATCAGGGGCGGGTGATTTTATTATTAAATTAGCACGAGCAGCTGCTGGGCGGTTTACTGGTGGACCTGGCTTTGTTGCTGTATTAGGCTCTGGCTTGATGGGGTCTGTGTCTGGCTCATCGGTTGCTAATACAGTATCAACAGGCGTTATTACCATTCCTTTGATGAAGCAGGCTGGCTTTCCTGCTCGTTTTGCGGCAGGAGTAGAAGCTGCAGCTTCTACTGGTGGGCAGTTAATGCCTCCAGTAATGGGGGCTGGAGCATTTATTATGGCCAACTATACCCAGCTGTCTTATTTAGAAATCATGGGGGCAGCGACGTTACCAGCATTATTATATTTTTTATCCGTTGCTTTTTTCGTGAGAATTGAAGCCAAACGACAAGGCTTACATGCAACAGATGAAACTAAAATAAATGAAAACCAAGAGTCTATAGGGAAGTTGTTAAAATCAGGCTGGCATTTTACCTTGCCAATAGCAAGCTTAGTAGCGATGTTAATTTATGGCTTTACCCCAACTTATGCCGCTGGTTTTAGTATTTTGGTTGTTATTGCCAGCACTTGGCTAACTGCTGCACCAATGAAATTACCTCAAGTTACCCAGGCTATGGTATTGGGTAGTAAAAACATGGCTGCAACAGCGATGCTATTGGTTACTATTGGCCTGGTGGTAAATACAGTCGCAACAACAGGTGTTGGTAATACTTTCTCATTAATGATTACTGATTGGGCTGGTGGTAGTTTGTTGGTGACCATCGTTTTGGTTGCTTTGGCATCACTTATTTTGGGGATGGGCCTACCTGTAACTGCGTCTTATATTATTCTGGCTACCCTGGCTGCCCCTGCAATTTATAATCTAATTGCTGAAGCACAATTATTAGAGTTGCTTATGAGCGGTCAAATACCAGAGCAAATCAAACCTATGTTAATGCTGGTCGCACCTGAACAAGCACAACAGTTTGGTAGTGTAATGTCATTAACTGATGCGCAGGCTTTAATTGCGTTAATACCTGCTGATTTAAAAAATACTTTAATTGATAGTGCTATCGACCCTACTCAATTGACGTTAGCACTATTATCTGCCCATATGATTATTTTTTGGCTATCCCAAGACAGCAATGTAACACCGCCGGTATGCTTAACTGCATTTGCAGCTGCTGCTATTGCAAAAACTAGCCCAATGAGAACAGGCTTTGCCGCATGGAAAATAGCCAAAGGCTTATATATTGTGCCTTTGTTGTTTGCTTATACACCACTATTAAGCAGTGACTTAAGTAAGGCATTACCAGTATTTATTACTGCTTTATTAGGGATTTATGCCTTAGCTGCTGCATTAGAAGGCTATTTAGAAAGTACACTGAGTTGGATGCAGCGGCTTGTAGCACTAGCAAGTGGTGTGTCATTGTTGTGGCCTCAGCAAAATATATGGCTAACAATAATAGGGGTGAGTGCATTTGTTGGATTGTTTTATTGGAGCTTTAACAAAAGCAAAATAAAACTGAAGGAATAAAGCGTGGCTAATGTAGATGGGCTTTAGGCGACTATCAATCGATGGCTGCAAACCCTAAAGTTCATTCTCAAAGGGTATAATAAGGAGTAAGTCACTTTTGGTGAGTGACATATCTCTCCTACTCTAAAAGGATAGCCTTAAGCTATTAATAAAAAATTGCCATACTAGCCCGCTTCATACCCTACGCTTTGGGTATGTTTTGCTGATACTTTTGGGCTAAGGAGAGTGTTAATGCGCTTATACTATCTTATTGTTATTTGCTGTCTGGCTAGTGTTACGGTAGAAGCGGCCAGTAAGCCAGTAGTCAGAGTGTTTCGTGATTGGCGAGTAGAGTGTGTGAGAGACCAGCCAAGCTGCACCATGACCACTGCTGCAAAATGGTCGAAATATAAACGATCTAAGATGTATCAGTTAAAAATACATAAGCACCAGCTTAACCAACCGTTAGAACTCAGTTTTGTTAACAAAAGTAATGGTATTGAAGCAGGCTCATCATTGGTGTTTGTTACAGATCAAAAAGAAGCAATTAATGTTAACTATCCTGAAGAAATTAAACCGCTAGGCGATGCATCTTTCTATACCGTCCTGACTAGGGATACAGCTGATGAGCTAATTGATAATATGATTTTAGGAAAAAGGATAGTTGTTAACTTTATCAATGAATCTAATAAAACAAAGCAGTTGCTATTTTCATTATTAGGTGTGACAGCTTCAATTCGCTTTATTGATCAGCACCAAAGTCAATTTAGCATTAACTCAACTAATAAAGATTGGTCTGCAAACTTTATTGATTTATTTCCAGCCATTCATACTTGTTTAGGCCAGACGAAAAATCATGCATCAGTATATAGTGCCTGGACATTAGGTAATGGGAAAGCTGGTGTGTTGGTAAAAAACCAAGATGGTGCTTTTTTTGAGTGTCAGGTACCTGTATTAGGTGCTCAAGTTGAGAAATATAATGCAGTAGATGATATTCGTGGCTTCCCGCTAGGCCCAATTTTTACGCCAAGTCATTATCCGGTGAGCGCTTTTTGTGGAAAACATTTGCGCGCAACGGATATCACAGGCCAATATGTTGGTTGGTTAACCTATGCCGGCTGTGAGTAATTAAAAGTAAATCACTAGGATTCAAGCTTTGGGTTAGTCGTTGACTAACCTGTCTTTTTTATTTGTTTTTGCTTGTATTATAAGGTTTTATGGAGCTAACCTGGCTAGCTACTTTAAAATCATTAGGTAAACTATTATCAGTAGATAGTTGATGCTTAATCAGTTGACTAGCAGGAATTACTTTGTAATTTTGTACAACTAAAGGTGGTTTATCTATTTTTGCAACAATAAAGTAGCCTGTTAATATACCAAACAAAATAGCTAAAATATTAAGTAACATAGCTTCACTCCATGATACCATTCCTTGAGTATATGAATTCTTAGTTTAGTACTTTAATAGCTGTATGTTTATATGGAAATTGTTAAGACAATAGTCGCATTGTGTTGAGTGAAGTATTTAAGGGAGGAGTAAATAAAGTAAGTCTTTCCTTGGTTCAATGAGGTTGCCGCAAAACTGCCCCCTTTTTTCAAAGGGGGCGGTTGGATCGTGCTATAGTTCTAATCCAACCTTTTGCAGCAGTGTACACTGGAAAAGGGAATGATTAAAATAAAACCCTAACACGGATTGTACCATTCACTTTCTGGAGTTTTTCGAGAGCAATCTGGCTTTTCTCTGCATCAACATCAATCACTACATAACCAACCTTTTCATTGGTTTGTAAGTACTGGCCGGCAATGTTGATATTATTGTCAGAAAATATTTTGTTAATTTCTGATAACACCCCGGGTTGGTTTTTATGAACGTGTAATAGTCGATGCTGTTTTGGATGCGCAGGTAAAGCAACTTCTGGAAAGTTAACAGAAGAAATAGTAGTACCATTATCACTGTACTTAACCAGTTTCTCAGCTACTTCCTGACCAATGTTTTCTTGGGCTTCCATAGTGCTGCCTCCTACATGAGGAGTCAGGATTACATTGTGTAAGCCACGTAAAGGTGAAACAAACTCTTCATCATTGGAGCGAGGTTCAACTGGAAACACGTCAATTGCAGCACCTAATAGTTTTTTGGACTTTATTAATTCAGCCAGTGCATCAATATTTACAACTGTACCTCTTGATGCGTTAATAAGGATGGATCCAGGTTTCATTGCAGAAAGCTGTTCAGTATCAAACATCATTTGAGTGCTGGGGGTTTCAGGTACATGTAAGCTCACCACATCACACATACCTAATAATTCATTTAAGTTGTTAACCTGAGTAGCATTACCTAGTGGAAGTTTAGTGACAACATCATAAAAATATACTTCCATGCCAAGTGACTCTGCCATAACGCTGAGCTGGCTGCCGATACTTCCATAGCCGATGATACCGAGTTTTTTACCACGAATTTCATAGGAGTTTTTTGCTGATTTGAGCCAGCCTCCTTGATGAGCTAAAGCATTTTTTTCAGGTACACCACGCATTAATAATATAGCTTCGGCTATGACCAACTCAGCAACTGACCGGGTGTTAGAAAAAGGAGCATTGAAAACAGTAATGCCTCTTTCTTGAGCGGCTGCCAGTTCAACTTGATTGGTGCCAATGCAAAAACAGCCGACAGCAATTAGCTTTTTCGCAGCATCAAAAATGTCAGCAGTTAGCTGGGTGCGTGATCGAATACCCACGAAGTGTGCATCAGCAATCCTGACTTTTAACTCTTCGGCTGGAAGCGAGGTGGTTAAATACTCAATATTGGTGTAGCCATGGGCATTCAGGGTGTCGATGGCAGACTGATGCACCCCTTCAAGTAGTAAAAACTTGATCTTACTTTTGTCCAAAGACGTCTTGGCCATGATGACTTTAAATCCGCTGTAGTGGCTTACTTAATAGTACAACTTAGTAAAAAATAGCTAGCTGAGCTGTATAAAATGACTCTGTATATACAGTTGCCGGGCTTCTTGAATCCTGCACTTAGGCGCATTTCTTTCAATTAATGACCGATCTGGCCAAGTTCAGGGGAGGCATATGATAGCATACTGTGCCAAAATTAGGCGTTTATAATGAATGACTTTTATTCAATTTGAGTTGAGTTTTTTGAGAGTAGCTAGATGACCCCTGAGCAAATCGTTGAGCAGTTACAAACATTGGTAGAGTCTGACAAGGTAAAAACTGACCCAGAGTCTCTAGCATTTTATGGCACAGACTGGACCAAAGTATATGAGCCTAAACCGCTGGCAATTGTTTTTCCTAAGTCAATTGAGCAAGTTCAGGCAATAGTTAAGTTTGCCAACGAAAATCAGCTGGCCTTGGTGCCATCTGGTGGCAGAACGGGGTTAAGTGCAGGAGCTGTGGCGGCCAATGGCGAAATAGTAGTAGCCTTTGACTACATGAACAAAGTTGAAGCTTTCAATCCAGTTGATCGGACAGTCGTGTGTGGTCCAGGGGTGATTACTGAACAGCTGCAACAATACGCTGAAGAACAAGGGCTGTTTTACCCAGTTGATTTTGCTTCCAGTGGTTCTAGTCAAATCGCAGGTAACATTGCAACCAATGCTGGTGGTATTAAAGTGATTCGTTATGGAATGACTCGCAACTGGGTAGCTGGTTTAAAAGTAGTGACTGGAACAGGTGAGTTATTAGACTTAAATAAAGGGTTGGTCAAAAATAATACAGGCTATGACTTTCGCCATTTATTTATTGGTAGTGAGGGTACTTTGGGCTTTATTGTGGAAGCTACAATGCAGCTTACTCGTCCACCTAAAGACTTGACTGTACTAGTACTTGGTGTACCTGAATTCAGTGCTATTATGGATGTGTTAAAAGCTTTCCAAGAGAAAATTGATTTAACTGCATTTGAATTTTTCTCAGAAAAAGCCTTGGCTAAAGTGGTTGAGCACAGCGATGTACAGCGTCCATTCGAAAGTCAGACTGATTATTATGCACTAATTGAGTTTGAGTGCATTAATGAGCAAGTTGCTGATCAAGCAATGGAAGTGTTTGAGCATTGTATGGAGCAAGGCTGGGTTGAAGATGGGGTGATGAGTCAAAGCTTGGCACAGTTAGAGTCTTTATGGCGGTGTCGGGAAGATATTTCTGAAACCATCGCCCAGTGGACACCTTACAAAAATGATATTGCTGTTAGTGTATCTCATGTACCAGCTTTTTTAACTGAAGTAGAGGCAGCTGTTAATCAGCATTATCCTGACTTTGAAATTATCTGGTTTGGCCACATTGGCGATGGTAATGTTCACTTAAATATTTTGAAGCCTGATAATCTACCCAAAGAAGCTTTTTTTGAAAAATGCTCAGAAGTTAGTAATTGGGTATTTGAAATTGTACAAAAGTATCAAGGCTCTGTTTCTGCTGAGCATGGGGTAGGCATGACCAAACGGGATTACTTAACCTATACACGCAGTGAAGAAGAAATTAGTTTGATGAGGGGTATTAAAAAACTATTTGATCCAAACGGTATTATGAACCCTGGAAAAGTGATTAACTAAATATCCCCTTCGCTTTGACTATAACAGCCGCTTTCACCTCTACTGCAGGCTTTACGGAAAATACGTAAAGTCTTGCAGTAAAATGACGTTTATCACCTAAATTAAGCTTAAAGAAAAATAAACTCCAAAAAATAAATTGCGGGACGAGTTGAAATAATTGAGTGTGACTTGCCTTTTGATAGTAATGTTGATTAATTTCTAGGTTGTATACTCTGATTAGTTATTAATGATCAATTATTTACATAAGGAATCGGACGGGCAATGAGATTATTACTTGCATTACTATTACCCTGGTTGCAATTTTTTACGATTGGCAGGCCATTTGCTGGAATTATTTGTCTTATATTACAGATTACATTAATTGGCTGGATTCCTGCTGCTATTTGGTCTGTTTATGCACTAAGTCAATATAAAACCGATCAAAAAATAGAAGAGGCATTAAAAGATAGAGAGTAATTCATGTTTAAGGACACCTTGAATAATAATTAGAGGCGTCCTTTACATATCTAATACGAATGGTTTTAGTTTAAATCAGGTTTGATAGTTTGTTAGCGTAAATAAGGGGTAGGTGTGGACTCGATCCCTGAATACCCTAGCACTCTATTGGCCTTTTGTGGAAAAGGATAACAGATTTTGCTATGGGACAAATTTGTTTCAACAAGCATTTTTGCATGAAAAATAGCTAACATCAAAGGATCTATAACAGGTATACAATAACCACGATTAACTAATTGGTGTTGGAGTTTCGGTACTATACCTAAAAAATAACTGCCACCTAAAATAATAGTATCAGCATCTTTTTCATTAATGGTTTTAACTACCGCATTTAAGAGCTTATTCATGAGCTCTGTTTTATCTTTTAAATCTAAAAAGAAAGGCTGTAAATTAAGTATTTCGAATCCAACATAGTCATTAATGACACCATATTGTCTTATAAGCTCCTCTAAATATAGAGCATGCCAAGTACAAACAGTGATAATTGCAAATTTCCGGCCCAGTGAAGTGGCAACCCTCATACTTGAATCGGCCATACCAACAACGGGAATATTGACTAGTTCACGGCAGGCCCTTAGAGCAGTATCTCCCATTGACTCAATAACTATGGCATCTGACGCAGACTTCTCAGCATCTAAAGCAGCCAAAGCCATACCTGGTTTAGAAAACTCATGTTCTATATCAGATTGTCCATGAATTGAGCCCATTGGGTTATGTCTTAGTCTAATTGTCAGATTCTCACTTTGTAGAAAATCAAAGTCATTAATAGTTCGAAGAGGGTTGTCTGGGTTATGCGGAAAGGCTGTTATTACATCAATAGTAGGCACTTTCGTATCCTTTCATATTTATATCTGATAGTTAAAATTTTTGGCTTTTAGTTTTCATGTTTCTGAGATGCAAGGGCTTTTAGGGCTTTATCACCAGAGATAACTCTTGATAATTCATGTAGCTCGTAAATTTTACCGTTTTTAAGCTTCGATATTTGTATTATTTCAATCACAGCATTTGAGCCATCTTGCAATTCAATTGTCACCAAATGACGGTCTGAAAACGTACCTTCTGACTTAGCTGCTTCCATTACCTTAAAGTGAATATTTCTTACTTTATTTTTAACTATTTGTATATGCTTTTTAAACTCAGTTAAGTTAAGAACCTCACCATCAGCATATTGGGTATAATCTTCAGAAAAATAATAATCTATTAGCTGTGGACTTTTAAAAACAGTTGTATACATTTCTTCTAAACAGCTTTTTAAGTTTGCTTTGCAATTAAATAATGGCTGTTGCTGAAGAGCGCTTTGTGCATTGGCTGTCATAGTAAATACTCCTATTACATAAAGAAAAGTTAAGGTAAGTTTGTTCATTGCTTCTTCCTTTTTATTGCTTGGAATTAAGTTTCAGTATTACCAGTGTATAGATGTGCAAAGGTATCTTGTTAGCGATATAATGCCTTTTAGTTGTTGTATTGGGCCAGGATTGAAACAAGTGTATGAGTGATGATTTAGACTTCTCTATCCAAACAGTTATACGAGATAAAGCCAGGCATACGCCTAGCCATAGCCATGCAGAAGGTCAAATATTTGCTATTTTCAGTGGATTAATGACAGTAACAACGCATGCTGGAGTGTGGTCAATGCCACCTGGTCGATTAGGCTGGGTCCCTCCACACTGTACTCATAGTGCGGAAATCCACGTTCCTATTAATGGGTTTAGTATTCATATTAGCCAGTCAAACTCTTTACAATTGCCTAACCAGCCTACAGTTATAGCTACCTCAGCTTTGATGAAAGCACTTACAGAACGCTTGGTTATTGCTATGAAAGAAAATACCATTGGCAGCCCAGAATATAGAATATTAGAAGTGCTTATTGATGAAATGATAAGGGCCCAGCAAGAGCCGTTGTTGTTGCCCATGCCTGAAAGTGAGTGTTTAACCAAAATGGCATTAGCCATAATCAATGAGCCAAGTAATAATTTATCACTTGATGAATGGGCTGAAAAAGTGAATATGTCTAGAAGAACATTAACACGCCATTTTAAAGCAGAAACTGGACTTTCATTTGGTCAGTGGCGTTTACAAGCTAGACTTCACTATGCCCTGCAACTGCTTTCTGAAGGCAGCTCTGTTACGCAAGTAGCATTTGAACTAGGTTATAATAGTGTAAGCGCTTTTATTCATAGTTTTAAAAAGGTACTAGGGGTTACACCTTCTGGGTATTTTAATGAAATAAACTATTAGGAAAGTTATTTACTGCTTGATGTCGTCATACACTCAGGCAGCCATTGTTGCCAGGATGTTTTATATTTTTCTAGCCATTTTATAGCCGACTCGTTATAACTAAATTTGTCGTATTCATATAAAGCAGCTGCCTCTGCTATCATGTCGCTGGTAAAACTGATATTTTGAATAAATTGATAAGCACATGGCCAGTTTAAAGGAAAACTAGGGTTCGCAGCTTTTTTTAACCAGCCTTTCTTAGGGGCACCACAATCATTAATTTCAGTTGGATTTACCCCCCATGATCGGTCAGTAATACATTGCTGAGAAAACTCAGGGAATTCCACAAACTCGCCTTTAATACGGTTGTCAGTCCAATTTGGTGTCCAGTTGAGTAGTATAATGGGCTGTTTATTATGCACTGCTTTAATTAAACGCTTATTAAGAGATTGTGCATCAAGGCTAATAAGCCGGTAGTTCAATTTAAATACACGAATTCTAATGCCTTCATCACTAATCCATGGGCCAGTATAATAGACTCCTTTATTGCCTGATTGGGGGGTGCTAAATAGTTGGCTACACTTATTAAGTGCCTGCCAATCTGGTAATTCTGGGCATAGTTTTTTGATATAGCTAGGGTACCACCAGTCTTCTCTGGTATTGGCTGCATGGGGGCCTGCGTCTAAAATAACATTTTTTGCTACCATTCGATTAAAGTCTTTGGCCATTGAATATTGCCATACTTCAAGTTGTAGGTGAAGATGGCCTAGCCTCAGGCCTCCCCACTGCTGCTTTAAGGAAGTACTCTGGTATTTAACTATATATCCTTGGTTTTGTAACACTGAGCCAATTGCATAAGATAATATGATTTGGCTAGCCCAATCATTAGTTGCAATTTTTATTGGTATGCGTTTTTGATCTGCAGCTGCTTCAAAGCAATAGTTGAAAATCAAGGCTAAAATAATACAGCAAGCCGCTTTAGGCATGTAGGCTAACCAGTATATTCTAATATTTGATAAACAAGCTTGGATAGTCATTGTAACGGTCTTGAAAACACTGTAAATATTTATTGCAATGAGTTATATCCAGTTTTAATTAAGTATTGGTATTAGGCTATTAAGTAGATACTGTTAAAAGCATAGTGCAATTATGAGGGAACGTTGTAGGTCATATTTGTTATTTATAAAGTAGAGATTAAACTGAGGGCAAGAGAGAATGTAAATTAGATAACCTTATTATTGTCTTTTATGTGTAGTAATTTATTAGACTTATAAAATGCGAATAAGGCAGTATAAAAATGATATCTAGTATTGTTAATAAGCAACCTATTCATTGGGTAGCCATAAAAGATATTCAGCATTTTTCTATTGTGATTGTTTTTAATCAACAGAAATATTTTATACAACTTATGCCATCTGTTAAAGACAACCAGCATTATCGGCAGTTTTTGCAGGGTAGGAGCTTACAGCCTTTACCAGAGAAGAGAATACAAAGCATTGTTAAAAGGTTAAGTGATATAGTAGATCAATCCTTGTTGGCGAGTAAAAGCTATCATTGTGATCAATGGGGTAACTTAAGCTTGAGTAATGAAAATATATATTAAGAGGGTATTCATAGGTTATGCACAGAGTTATCCACGCATGTGAATAATACACAAATTTAGGGGATAATGATGTGGATAAGCTGCGGATGTACTTAAAATTATCAATAAATATAATGGTTTATGTAAAATGGTTCTAGTTTAAACAGTTGTTTATCTTACCCTGATTTTTTTGCATTTCGATAGTTGTTATGAATTTAACGAATTAAGTAATTGAAATATATTCATAAAGCCATTTCAACTCTCTTATCAGAAATAAGCACATTCGCTATGTTCTTGGCCAAGCATTTTATAGCGCTAGTTTAGCCATAAATGCTCTAACTTCCTTCCTCTTTCTGTAGCAGAAGCATTTATGCAAGTAAAAGTAGTAATCAGGCAAACAAATATTTCTCTGTATTTATTTTTAATAAAATGAAAATAGTAATAGATGGTTTTGATCTGTGTAGCCATGACTACTATCTCAAAAAGAGTTAACTAATTAGCTCTATCTACTTATAGATTAGCTACTATTTAGAGAGTTGATTGAGCTTATGAGATTTGTAAAATGAGAAATTTATTTATTAATCCGTTTGCATTATTTCTAATGTGTACTTTCAGTATTCATATACTGGCTAAAGATACAATTTCAATCACGGGGTGTGGTATTAGTAAAAAAGCTTATATGGAGAAAATTGCTTCTATATATGAGAAAAAATCTGGTATTAAAATCAGGCTTTCTGGTGGTGGTGCTACCAAAGGACTGCGGTTAACATCTCAAGGAAGAACAGATATAGGAGCTTCTTGTCGTCATCGAATAGCTTCTGAAAATGGAATTGTTAACGAAGAAAGTAATTTAGACCTGGTTCAGGTTGGGTGGGATGCACTGGTTGTCATGGTGAATAAAAATCAGAAGGTTGATAATTTAACAATACAAAACTTAAGAGATATTTTTGATGGTAAAGTAACTAGCTGGAATGAGCTGGGGGGGACTGAGATAGATATTTTGCCTCTGACCCGGAAAGGTAAGCTATCTGGTGTAGGTTATATGGCACGGCTGTTAATCTTTGCTGATCCAACCTATGAGTTTAAAAATAAAGGTAATAGGTATAAGTCTACTGGCCCATTAGAAAAAGCAACAATGAGTCATGAAGGTGCAATTGCAATTAATGGTATCAGCTCTGCTAAAAAGATTGATGTTAAATTTATTGGTATTGATGGCTTTGTTCCTACTAAAGAAAATATTATGAAAGGTAACTATCCATTTTTTAGACCGCTATATATTGCGATTCAAAAGAATAATGCTGACTTGGAAATCAAAAAACTAGTGCAGTTTATTTTAAGTGAAGAGGGACAAAAAATAATTTCTGATGAGGGTACAGTTAACTTAAAAGAAGGATTGGCATTAGCGGATAAATGGTTAGAGAAAGTAAAGAAAATGGGCAATGCATGGCAGGAAGATGAAGGTTTGATAATAACTTCGACCACACAAAAAGCGATCTAATCAAGTAATAAACTAAAACTCCCCAAGAAATTGTGGGATTCTTTGCTCTAGATAATAGTTAGGCCTCATGGGGTGCTCTCCACTTATAAAGCCAACATGCCCACCAGTAGTTGTTAATTCAAACTCTGTAAACTCACTTAAATCTTCTTCTTTAGGTAGACAGGCTGTGCTAATCAGTGGGTCATCTAATGAGTGTATAACGAGAGTGGGGCAGTAAATATCAGAAAGATAATGCTTGCTACTTGATCGATGATAGTAGTCTGCGGCACCATTAAACCCATGAAGTGGTGCAGTGACATTATGGTCAAAGTCCCAAAATGTTTTATAGCGCTTAATATTGCCTAACGTACTTAATGCTTTATGATGCTCTGTAGCGCCTTGGGCAATAAAAGAGCTTTTTTTAATTTCAATATAATGGATTAAATCTCGTAAAAAATAATTTCTATAAACTTTGGCAAAGCCTTGGTTCATTCGCTTAGCACATAAGTCTAGTTGAAAGGGAACGGAAACGGCTACTGCCGCAATAATCGGACAATTCTGTTGTATTTCTCCTAGCCATTTGAGTAGCACATTGCCACCTAAGGAAAAACCAATGACTGCTATTTTTAGGTAACGAGTATTTTGCTCTAAATGATCTATAATGAATGCCAGGTCGTTTGTGTCTCCTGAATGATAGCCTCTCGGTAATAAATTAGGTTCACCACTACAACCACGAAAGTTCATCGCAACACTATCCCAGCCTATCTTATGTAGTGCTTGTTGTAAGCCTGTAACATAGTGTGAACTTGAGTTACCAGTTAATCCATGCAGAATTAAAGCAAGATTATGGCATTTTTGTAGGCTGTACCAATCCAGGTCAATGAAGTCACCATCGATTGTGGTAACTCTTTCCCGTTGCCTGGTTAATGCTGAAGGGCGTCGCAGCAAGGGCGACCAGATGGTTTGTAAGTGAGGGCCTGGTAACCACCAGGCCGGTTTAAATTTACTACTCGATAACATTACTGCATGGGTTTGCCATTAATTGTTAACTGTCCTTGTTGGAATTGAATGGCAGACTTCAATTGATCATTTTCATTAATTATATACCCTTGACTAACAAAGATGGGAACTTGTGCTGCCAATGGAGTATTTTCTATCAATTTAGCAGGTACACTGACATTCGCTGATGCTTGAACTGCTCCCATCAGTAATAATGGGTTTTGCAACATAGCTGCATTTTCAGCTTTGATAGTAGCCTCTAAATTGGCCTCAATTTTGCCTTGTTCGGTATTTGCCTGCAAAGTAGGGATTTTGATGACAGGGCCTGCGGCCAGAATTTTGTTTAAATCATCTTGCAGTGCAGCAAAGTCAGGCATTGATGTTGGTTGGTCTGTACCACTTTGCATTGCTTGTTTTTGAAAATCAGTAAGCTTTTTGGTGATTGACTGTACTGCTTCTGCGGGCAAGTTTTCTAAAGCAATGGTTAGCTTAATATCATTTGCAACAGGCTTGTTTTCAGCAACGACTTTTTGAGCTGCAAGCGTCGTATCAGCTTTGATCATTTTGTTACTATCAGCTTCAGAATGAGCAGTTACAGTAAAGCCTTCAAAGGTGATATTGGATGGTGCTTGACCAAGAGGGCTGAGAGTAGATTTATTTGAGTTTATGGTAAATGCACTTAACTGGATTTCATCATCACCTAGCCATAAGTCTTCAAGTAACAGTTGCTTTTTCGAGTGACCAGTCACTTTGCCAATAAACATGTTCATGTCACTGGAATTAATTTGTAAGCCATCCCAGCTAAAATCAGCAGCAAGCTGCGTCATGTTATTAGATAGGGAAAGCGTCATTTGTGCTGGTTGAAATGTTACTGAATCAGAAGGCTTCCCTTCTACTTCTTCTAAAGTAAAGCCAGCAACTGAAGCCTCGATAGTAGAATTGCCAGTAAAGCCTATGTGGCTTTGGATTTGAACTGGATTCTTGTTGTCTTTCCAGATTTTGGCGATATTAGCTTGCTGCTCGGCAGAAAAGGGAACCTTACTATCAATAGCTGCCAAACCAAAGGTGTTTGGACCTTTTAGCAAAATAGGGCCATGGCTGATATGGTTATTTACTTGAAAAGTGAAAGGTTCTTGGTCTGCCAGCTTTACTATTACAGTATTTACGGCAGTTGATGTAAACCATCCGCGTTGATAGTCAACATCAATTTTTAAATCAAATGGCACAGACTGCAGAGTGGAAGAACTTTGTAAATGCTCCATTTCCGCTTTGAAATGCTTTTCTGCCAAGGTTCCTGTGAGGTAAGGTGCACCTGCAACCGCGACGGCCACAATGCCTAAGCCTACAACTTTTTTCATAAAGTCCTTCAACTCTCTGTTAAGTGTCTCTTAAACAAGTAAAAGCATACTTGTCCTGCTTGCTTCTGACGGTGAATCTGCCAACAGGCCGGCACTTGAAGTGTAGTTAAGTCTTGCTCAGCTTCCACATAGATATAAGCATCAGCAGCAAGCCAGTCACCTGTTTCAAGCAATTGGCAGGTTTGGTTAAGTAGGCCCTGATGAAAAGGGGGATCAAGAAATACTACATCAAACTGCTGGTTGCCAGGTTGACTAAGCCACATCACCGCATCAGTATTGGTTATATTCGCATCATCTCTAGAGACCTGCAATTGGGATAAATGCTGACTTAGCTGTTGAGCTGCAGCAGGTGAGGTTTCAATAAATTGAACAAATTTTGCTCCGCGGGATAATGCTTCTAATCCAAGCGCACCTGTGCCGCTGTAAGCGTCTAAGCAGTTTGCACCAGGAATAGCCTGCATTAACCAGTTGAAAAGGGTTTCACGGACCCGGTCTGTGGTAGGCCGTAGCCCAGGCAAGTCAGGAATAGCCAGCTTACGACTACGCCATTGACCACCAATGATACGTAAGTAGTTGGTCGTCTTTTTGTTACGAGTATGACGAGATTTCGAGCGGGGTGATTTCATTGAGTATTAGTAAAAGTCCAAAAGCAAACTAACTGTACCTGATTTATACAGTTGTTGGCAAAAAGGAGAGGATTGATTGATAAATGTTCAAATATGTATGGATGTTTGTTAGGCAATAAATCTTTGTAATATTGCAGACTAAAGGGCACCTCTAATAATTGTTTATAGCCTCTGCGCAAGCTGACGGGGTCTTGAACAAGACGGCCAGAGATAGCAAACAATTATTAGAGGGCCCTAATAGCTGCTCTGTAAGTGTCAGATAACGTTGATAATTTGCGTTGTTATCTGACAGCTAATTAATTAGTAGTTCTCACTAATGGTCCATGGATAAGGTTTTATACATGGATTACTAGCATTTACTATCATGAGGGTATTGGTATTGCGCTATTATTTGAGCTTTCTGCTAAGTCCCGTAAATCGATAACCCTGTCTGCTAGTGCTATAGACTCTTTACGGTGGGCTATAAATATACGTGTCACATTAAGGCTCTTTAAGGCATTATTGACATTCGCTTCAGTATTAATATCAAGGTGACTGGTGGCTTCATCTAAAAACAATATTTCTGGTTGTTGGTATAAGGCCCTGGCAAGTAACAGTCTTTGAATTTGTCCGCCTGATAGACTTGTTCCCATATCACCTACCAAACTTTTAAAACCCATGGGCAGCTTTGAAATATCTTGTAAGATACTGGCAGACTCAGCACACTCATGCATTAGTTTTGCATCTGGTTGTGATGAAAAAAAACAAATATTATCGCCAATGGTGCCTGATAATAATTTATCATCCTGCATAACAGCTGAAATGTTATTTCTGTAATTCAGCAACCCAACATGGCGAATGTCTTCGCCATACCAGTGTACGCTACCAGCCGTTGGCTCTATTAAACCCATCATTATCTTTAATAGAGTTGTTTTGCCAAATCCAGAAGGAGCAACAATAGCAATTCGCTCACCAGCAAAAACTTTTAAGTTGATATTTTTTAATATATAAGGATCATTGCTGCTGTAGCGGAACCAAACATCGTTTAACTCAAGTATTACATTTTTACTGGTAGGGGACTTGCTATAACCATCAAGATGTTTTTCTTCTTTTGCAAGAGCAATGTCACCAATTCTTGTTAGGTGTAACTCTAATAGTCTGTATTCAATGATTTGATCAATAAACTTTTGTGTACTATCTGAAAACTGTTGACGATACGCTAAAAATGCATAGAGCATACCTATGGTGAGGTTACCATTTATGATTGATAGCACGCCTACCCAGATAATGGCTATATACTCAAAACCTTTTATTGAGTCAAGAAGAAGGTTGTAGGATATTTCAAGTTTGCCCAATTTCACTTCGGCATTAACAACATCAGCATAGCAAGTTTGCCACTGTTCTACTCGAGTATTCTCTTTGCGAAAAATTTTAACAGGCTGTATAGCTCTAACAGACTCCATAAAAATAGAGTTTTCTTTGGCTGATAAGCGAATTCTTTCCTCATTACAGCTACGTAACTTATGGTAAATAAAAAATCTATAACTTGCATAAAGGAGGATGGCAAGCAGGGCAATAAAGCCAAGCACACTACTATATAAAAACATTAAAACTAATGTGGTTAATGAGATAATGCCATCGACAAGGCTTTCGATAAAGGTTGAGCTTAATATTTGTTTTATCTTATCAAGTGAGCCAAAGCGAGAAACAATATCCCCCATATGACGCTTTTCAAACCAAATTAAAGGTAATCTAAGCATATGGTTTAATAAGTTGGATACTAACTGAACGCCTAAAATACTACGTAAGTATATTATTACCCAGCTTCTAAATGCTGTGGTAGCGGCTTTGATTAGTATGAGAAATAAAAAACCAATACCCAAGACAGTTAACAGGTTCTTATCATTCGTCACCAAAACTTTATCGATGGATAGCTGTAAAAAGTAAGGCAGTACAATAAAGAAAAGTTGAATAAAAACTGAAAGCAAAAATACTTGAAATAAACTTCGTTTAAGTCCTTCTATATTACCCCATAAGATGGATATTTTATATTGTATAGATTCATTTTTTTGGGTGAACTCAGCGTTGGGAGTAATCTCTAAAGCAACACCTGTGAAGGACTTAGAAAATTCACCAATAGTAATTTTTCGTTTTCCATATGCAGGGTCGTGCACAATGGCATATTTCTTATTAATAGTACAAAGTACTACATAGTGATTTAAGTTCCAATGAACGATACATGGTAACTTTAATTTATTGGCATGCTCAAGCTCAACTCTAACAGGTCTAGTAGTAAACTTAAGCTTGTTTGCCATCTGTGAAATATGGGCAAGGTTAGCACCATGTTGGCTAACAGAATATTTTTCCCTTAAAGAATTGATATCTATTTTATGCCCATAGTAATTAAGAATCATTGCTAAGCATATTAATCCACACTCAGCTGTTTCAGTTTGATACAAAACTGGTAAAGTATTCTTATTTTTGAAGTTTAATAAATTGATTACATTAGACATATTAATATGGAGTCTTATTTACGACAAAGGGGAGAAAATCCATTCCAATAAGGATCTTGGTTCACCAATAATATCTGCTACTAGAGACATTCCAACCTGCAAAGGGTACTGTTTATCAAAGGCAGAAACAAATTGGCTGTTAAGCTTAACAAATACTCGATACACCGGCTCTTTTACTGATGATGAATACTTGAGATTTTCTGGATGAATAATATTTTTTGAAACTTTGCTAATTTTACCCTTTGACATACCAAACTTTTGATATGGATAAGAAGCATACTTAAGCATTACAGTTTGTCCTACTGTGACAAAACCAATTGCACGACTAGGAATATATAACTCAGCTTCTAAAGTTAAATCATCTGGTAGGATAGTTAATATAGGGTATTCAGTTTGTACTGACTCACCAACTTTTAATACAGGAGTAGAAACAAGACCAGAAATCGGTGCTTTAACTATATAAGACGACTTTGACTCAACACCTATTAATTCTTTTTCCAGGCTAATATACTTTTCTTTTAATTTGTTAACCTCAAGATTGTGGCTAACTACTAGGTCTGATATGTATGTTGCATATTGGTTTAGTTTTAAGTTTTTACTATAAAGTTTAGATTTTATTGAATCAATTGTTATTTCGTGCTGAATAATTTCACGACTCATATCATTGAGCTTGATTTTTGATACTAATCCCTTTTGGTAAAGCACTTGGTATGAGTCTAGTTTTTGCTTAGATAAAGAGTATTTTTTTTCTTCAAGTTTTAGTTTGTTTTTTAAGTGAATTACGTCATTTTTTAACTCTTTTCGATTAACGTTTAATTTTACCTTTTCATTTTTATGCTTGGTTTTTAATATACTTATCTGTTCATTTATAACGTCTAAATTTTTCTTGATACTGCTAGCAGCTATTTGATCTACATCACCATTACTGCTTTGTCTACCTGTTTTAATACTATAAAGATATTCACCTGCTTCAATGTACTCACCTTCACTAATATATACTTTATTAATAAAGCCTTGCTCACTACCATATATTTCACTTAACCCTGTAACTGTTTTAAGAACACCCTGAACATGTTCTATTCGGTTATAACTACCAAAGTATAAATATATGAGCGCAAGTAAAACAATAAACGTTATACCTGCAATAAAAAAAGTAAATGAAATAGGTCTTATTATTATTATATTACCAAAATTATTTGACCTGTGCTCTAAAACTTCTTTCCTGAAAAGGTTCTTAGTCTTGTCATTCATGTTAATAGCAACTACTGTTAGCGCCAAGTTGAAGTATATGGGTCATATCCACAATGTTTTGGTTTTGAATACATATTATTTTTATCTGAAGTTATTATTTGGCAGTTTAGGCAGCTGTATCTAAACTCACAATCTGCACATGCACTTATTTTATCCTTTGTAGTATCCCAATTACTCTGAAACTTATCTGTTGATATGATATCGTTGAAGTCATACTTTTTGTAATAGCCAAAGCTAGCTTTCATTGCCGGACAATTTTTGATATTGCCATCTGCATCAATGCTTATTTTTCTATTTAAACAGTTATTGTGATTTATAGACTCGGTATAAAAATCAATATTGGCAAGAAAATTATTTCTTGAAATCTTTCCACAACAAGATGCATCGATAAGCTTTTCATGCTTATAGATAACACTGTTTTTAGAGTATTCTGCAATATTTTTGGTTAGAGAGTGAACATATATGGCTTTTAGTCTTTGATTAAAGAATAGCGGATCAAAAATTTCAGATGAGGCTAGATTAACTTGATATGGAATATGCAATATAATTTGCTTGATTCTAGAGTTATTGAAACCAGCTATAATTTTTTCATAAACACTAAAGTCATGCTTATTAAAAACACGAATTTCTACACTATAGCAACCTAGTTTAGATAACTGTTTATTTAAATACAAAAAATCATGGACATGACTACTAATATCAATAATCGCATTGGTTATTTTGGATGGATGATCCCATTCTGTGCTAATATCTGGGAATTTATCTGGTGTTTCAGTAAAGAAACAAAAATTATTGTTAGTCAAGTAGTCAATATAGCTTTTGATTGTTTTTTTATCCTCTTTATTGTAGCAATTTAATACTTCTTCATAGGGTGAATTTTTACATTTATTAATAAATTCACCAAGTGAGTTTGGTATTATATATATTTTTTGTGTTTGCAAGTCTAGAATTGTACTACGATTATAGCCTTTAACTACTTTACAGCATGAAAACAGAGTTAGAAAATTTTGAACAGTGGAATCATTCACAAGCGTTAACCTTAATATCGATCGTAGTCTGTATATACTAAGCAGGTCAGCTTATAAAAGTTTGGGGCATTGAATTCTTCTGCCTGGTAAAATGAAGAGTATATATTACTATTTTTTAACCTAAGCTTAGATTGTTGAACTGTCGAAAATAAAATAGGTAATTTACTTAAATTGTCAAGATTAATTTTTGTTTTCATTATTTATTATTCTGCTAAATATTGAGCTAGTTTTTTTTCTAAAAAATAGTTACAAGGTTTAGATACCATACCAAACTTTCCAACTGGATTGACTTCTAAAAATACTAAATCGTTATTTCGAGTTTTAATAAAGTCTAAAGAGCCTGTGGATAGGTTTAAATTTTTCATCAGAATGTTGATCTTATTCTCTATATCTTCATCTAATTTATAGGGAACCATTCGATAAGGTACTTCATTACCTGAATATGCCCTAAAGTCTACTATAGACGCTGTATTTTCTTGTGAAAATATAGCCATTGAATAACACTTGTTGTTTAAGAAAAAAGTTCTTATTTCAAACTCTTTTTCTACTTCCTCTTGAGCAAGAACAGGAAATATTTTTTCCTCAAAGTGAGCTATTAACTTTTGTGTTAATCTGGTTGTATATGAGCTAATCAATATTTCTTCATTTTCCAGATAACAAGTAAATGTTTCACCCATGGCTTTAATAATAGTGCTATTATTTTTATTTATGAAATTGTATAGGTCGTTTTTACTATTACAGATTAACGTTTTTGGGGTTTTTAAACCAATTGAAATAGCAAGTAACTGTACACTGATTCTATTTATATGTTTAACATCAACATGGTCAACCACCTTGTTAGCATTTTGCTTGAGAACTGTAAATAAAAAATTTCGCAGTGTACTGTGTTCACTCTCAATAAAATGTTTTACATGATTGTTAAGAGTTAACTGGTTTCTTTTCAGAGTATGATCTTCATTATTAATTGACTTCTTAATTAAGTTAGTAGGATTCCATCGTCTAAACCATATTGACTTAATATTACTTAAATCACAGTTTCTATTATCAATACTGATCTTGACTGGTGGTGTGTTATTTGCTAACTCTATTTCAAGGTTAGATTCTAGCGTCAATGTGCCATTAATACGGTTAACATCTTCTCCCATATATGAAAGCCATTCTAAAACCTCCTCAGTTTCATTTTCAGCTTTTCCATTACTAACTATAATAATCATATTTTTTCTTTGTATAGCTTATTGTAAGACTTGCCAGTAATATCAAAAGGATAAAGGTGCATTTTTTTTCTTAAAATTGGTAATATAGCTTTATTTTCAACAGGTAATAGGTCGCCTCTACTATTGTACTGAGTGCCAAATTTTTGTTTGAAACCATTGTATACATTATATCTGTCTATATATAAAGCGTAATGATTTGGCGATATTTTATCTGATTTGTATGCATCTAAAATATATGGGTGCAGAATTAAGAAGCTTTTTTTTGATAAATGTTGAATAAGTGTAAAATAGCTATTGTAAGCATCAAACCCTAACATACTAGGTGTAAGTAAGCCATACTCTTTAGTGATTTTAAGTATGAATTCCTCTGATTCTACACCAGTAAAGTTCATTTTTAGCGATATATTTTTTCTTTTGTATTTGTTTTTTTCACTTATATATGCTTTTCTAAGTTGTTGGTCTTTGTTTTCTAAATTAATAATTTTGTTGACTATTGATAAACTAACCAAACCTAGTTCTGATCTTTTTTGGTCTATATTTGTGTTATTTGATATTGTGTAAAGACTTTTATAAGTCCAGTTTTTGTTGTTTACCTGAGATCCATATACTTGCTTGTTACTTTTATGTAAAGTTATTTTATCAATAACTTGGGCGTATATATAACCTTCTATATCATTAGATTTATAGCAGTTGTATATTTTATTTTTTGCAATTGTTAATGTATTTGTATCAATTATTTCTATAATGCTTGCCAATGATAACATTTCTTTGTTACTTAACTTATAGCTTTTGTTACAATCAAGGCGGAGAATACTGGTTAGAAAGCTATTTTTATAACTGTCAATATTTATATCCTTGCTGGCTGTATTTGTAACCAAATAGTACCAAAGATCATTATAAAGATTAGTAAATGTAGGCAGGTTATTATTAGATGGTAGTACTCTACTAACGTTGCATGCTGTTATTAATGTTAGTAACAAAAATATACAAAGTATTTTGTAGGATTGCATGACTATTTATTGAGCTATATCAGGTATAGATTCATATTCGACAGATATAATCTGCCGAATATTTTTTATAGTATTAGCTATAGATTAGAAATCACAAACTAATACAGCTTCAGCGTCTTTCTCGCCACCTCTATAAGTGACTTTAAGTTCTGTACGACAAGCACCGCCGCTTGCTAACAAAACTTCTTCTTCAGTTAAAGATCTTACTTCTTCATTTGTATTTTCAGTGTTTTTTAAATTATTCATGATAACTTTCCTTTTATACTAAGATATGATTCTCATGAGATCGGTGTCGACCTTTTGGATAGTAATTAAAATAATATTGTGATGCAATACTTTTTATTTTGAAAAAAATTTTGACAAAAAATATATGTTCATAAAATGAGTAAATTATAGGCTGTAAAGCTAAATATACTTGTCTAAGTAATTTATAGCAGCAACTCTTATGCCAAAAAACGATTTAGTTTATAAATAGATGTTTCAGAAATTATTATATGTTATCTATTAGTTTTTATTGTGCGTTTTTGAACAAAAGGTGGTTGCTTGTGAACAAAGGTGTGCTTGCAAGTATTATTTAGATAAAGCAAATTTATTATACTTAAGTTGTATAGCAAATTATAGCCAATCAGTGGGTATGTTTTTTGTTTGTTAATAGTGTGGTGTTATACCCGTCGCGAATCATTTTTAGGTTTTGTTATTTTCATTCCTAATCACCACGGATGGTGTGAATGCAGTTAAGGCATGGAGCATTTAACTGTCACCCCAATCACCTATTAATATAGGCTCATGAGGCTTCGTCACTTGATGGCCTCACCTAAAAACCCTTCGCATTGGGTATATAATTTTGGGTTGGTGTACTACTTTAGTTGTATTAAAAAATATAATAAATATGTTTTAAGATTTGTTATAGTTATTACTTTTAAGTAGGTGATTTTTTGTTCATTTGCCTCGCATTGCTTTGAATGAAAGATTTGTACCTATAACTTTGCATAAGACAGACAAAGTATTTGAGTGCATGGAGTAAGTTGGTATTAAGTATGAGCCAGAAGGAGTCTAAGATACTGATTGTTGACAGTGATGAGGGAGTGCTTGCTTCTATAACACGGTTATTGAAGGGCATGTTTAGCCATGTGAAAGCCTGTAGTAACCCAAGTCAAATACCTTTTCTGCTTGAGAAGACTGCTTATGATGTGGTTCTGCTTGATATGAGTTGTTCTGAAAGAAAAAACGTTGGTCTACACGGGTTTTATTGGCTTTCATATATTAAGTCAGTTAGTCAGAAGACAGCTGTGGTAATGATGACAGATAATAATGAAGTAGATATAGCAATACAAGCATTTAAGAATGGTGCAGTAGACCTTATTATTAAACCATGGAAAGTGGATAAACTACAGTCAGTTATAGGTGATGCATATCGAGCGACACAATTGGTTAAGAATGAATCGCTTAAAGCAAAATCTTTTTTTTCATCAATAGCTAATAAAAGGTTTGATCAAAAAATAATTGGCCAGTCTCAGTCATTAAAAAAAATTGTACATACAATACACTTAGCAGCTCCAACAGATGCCAATATACTGATTTTGGGTGAAAATGGTACAGGTAAAGGTGTAATTGCCAGAGAGATTCATCGTTACTCGCATCGGAACACTGCTCCTTTCATTTCAGTTGATTTGGGGGCAATACCTGACAGCTTATTTGAAGCTGAGTTATTTGGGTATCAAAAAGGTGCTTTTACAGGTGCAGCTCAAAATAGAATAGGGCGTATCCAAGAAGCTGATGGTGGAACGCTATTTTTAGATGAAATCGGTAACTTACCAACACATTTTCAAGCAAAAATACTCAATGTAATAGAGTTACGCGAAATTACTCCAATTGGTAGTAATCAGGCAGTTCCTGTGAATATTCGTATAGTGGCGGCAACAAATTTGTCGAAAAATTTATTGTTCGACCAAGCTAATTTTCGTCAAGATTTACTTTATCGAATCAATACAGTTGAAATAGCGCTTCCACCCTTGAGAGAGCGCCCAGAGGATATTCCTTTAATAATTGATCACTATTTAAAAACATATACAAAAAAATATCATCGCCCAACACTGACTATTTCCTCAGAAACCATTCAAGCATTACAAAGCTTTTCATGGCCTGGCAATATTAGAGAATTACAACATAGTATTGAAAGAGCTGTTATATTAAGTGAAAGTTCACAGTTGTCAATTAATGACTTTCCTTTACTCACAGAAAATAATATGACAAGTACTCTTGATACATTAAACCTAAATGATATTGAAAAACATACTATAGAGGTCGCTTTACGAAAATACACAGGCAATATTACTCATGCAGCAAGAGAATTGGGGTTGTCACGTGCTGCACTGTATCGACGACTAGATAAGTATGCTTTATGAATCTGATAAGTGAGTATAGACTGGTCTTTTCATGAATAGCAGAAGTTTAGTTTAAAAGTGTTGTATGAGTTGTCGTAAAACGATAAATGGAAGGACAAAAGGTATCCTAATTATCACTATACCTAAGCCATTAGCTGCTGTATATTTGAGCAGTATGGCAACTTGATTGAGAAGGTATAAATAATGGCTATCAACAAAGTTCAATTTCAAAAAGGCCTGAGTTTAAA
>NZ_JAPMOU010000049.1 GCF_028858535.1 Spartinivicinus poritis | reverse complement strand
TTAAATTTTTCTCAGCCCAAATCTGTTTGCCATCAAGTAACGTTTGCATCGGGGTACGCCCATTACACATTTTACCTTGATGAGTTCGATGGTGATTATAATACGTCATCCATTCATCCAAGTCTTGCTGTAATTCTTCAAGGGTTGTATACACCTTTTTCCTAAAGGTCACTTGATAAAACTCATTAAGAATTGTTTTATGGAATCGTTCACAAATACCATTCGTTTGTGGGTGCCGGGCTTTGGTTTTCGTATGATCAATGTCATTAATCGCTAAATAAAGCTGATAATCATGCTGTTCAGCCCGGCCACAATATTCCGTGCCTCTATCCGTTAATATACGCAACATCGGCAACTGTTGCCAGATTATGATAACGGTAAAAGGTATCACGGGATACCCCCATCATTTTGCAGGCTTTAGACACATTACCGAGTTCTTCTGCGAGATTTAATAAACCTACTTTGTGTTTAATAACGTGAATTCGGAGCAAAATTTAGTCGTCACGGGCTGAGTCTGGCTATTTTTTGCTCCGAATTCACGTTAAATATTACAACCATTGTCGTGTTCATAGTTACAATGACTACTTAACGCCTGCAGCTAAAGAGTTATTAAATTAACTGTACGTAATGTTGTACAAATTTACTTGGCCACAACAGGAGAATACATGTATGGAGAGTGGTAGAACCATGGCAAACCTCCAAGATGCTCAAATGGGAAATTTACAAGCAACTATCAATAACTTACTACCCAATAATAATGCTTTACCAAGCTCTGGAGGTGGTGGAGCTGCTGGGCTAGCTTCTCAAATGGTTGGTGCTTTCAGCTTAGGTGAAGGAGCTATAAGAAGGGGGTCTCTGCCGGCTATGCAAATGGATAGCCCAGGGTATGCGCTCGCAACCATACCGTTTATAGACGACGATGGTGTCACGAAGAGGATGGTAGTTTCAGGAACAACTCCCGACGTAAGCCCTAGAGAGTTAATGGAACGAATACGAGCACCAGCAAATCAAGTGCCAGTTGTGCCAGAAGGAGGAGCTGTAAGGAAAAGTTCGTTACCTGACTCTTGGAGACCATATGCATTAAACGACTTAAGCGACATTCATAAGACAAAGGCATTAAATACATTAAGAGATGCCAATATAACAAAGTACGACGTGATTAGTATGGCTGCAATGGGGTTCTTTGCTGCTAGGAACCTAAAAAATGCAATAGATAACTATGACTCAAGTAAGCCTGCAACGAAAGCTGCACTGGCTCAAGCAATAGGGTTTGCAATTGTCGTTTATGGGGGAATGACTGCATTACCTATATCAAGGGCAATCTTGAAAAGGAAAATTCATGCGCAGTTGTTACACGCCTTTCTAAAGGGGAAAGACCTGATAAAGCATAGCAGACTAGCAAGAGCATTAGATGCTGCAGATAAAGTGAGTATAGCTTTGGCGTTTGCAATGGACCTAATGGCCATTGGCATAAGTTTGGATAACGCAATAAAAAACCCTACTGCAGGAAATATTGCTGCAGTAGCTGGTGATATCTTAATTGCAGCCGTGGACGGCTTAGCCCTACTTAATGCTATATGGGGAGTAGGTGGTCGGGTAGGTAGTGCGATGGCAGGACCTATAGGTGTTGCCATCGTTGTGGCAGTTATGATTGTAGTAGCTGTTATACAAGGAATTGACGAAGCAAAGCGTAGAGTTGATCGAATATATAAGTCTGCAGGCTGGAAAGTCTATGCAGAGCAGGCTGGGTTAAATATAGGAGGTCTGCTGTTTAATTGGCTTGGCACTGGGAAGAATCCTTTATTTGGAACCAGTGCATGGGTGGCAGAAAACGAAATGCTTACACGTTATCTTGGTATGGCTGCAAAAATTTCAGAAGAGGAACTAGAAGCGAACCCTGAATGCACGCTAGTGGTTACACCAATGCAGGAATATAAGGTTGAACAGGCAACAACTTCAATACTTGGAATACCAGTATCTGCTCAACATTGGTTAGTTACAAAGACTGATAGCGAGACAACCACAGTGGAGCCAATAGATCCTAGTGCTACTACTATTGACCATTCAATCACTATAAATGATATCGAAAAGCAGAGGGTAAATGGGGAGTTGGAACCTCTGAAAGTCGGCAACTTTGACGATAGACTATGGGTATTAACCTATAATTCTGCCTTAATGAATGAATCTGGAGCAAAACCGACAACTCTGATAATGATAGGAGCTGAAGATACAAGTCGATTTCAGCCGGCGGCAGAAGCTCATACAATAATCCATATGAGAAGGAGTGGTGTAATCAAAGCCAGTGGTGGTGCCACTGAGGTGGCAATAAACACGCGCCAGGGAGCAAGAGGTGAAATGACCGAAAATATGTATGTTTGGTGGGAAGAAGGTGGAAACAGGAAGTTATTAACAATAATCTTACCCACAGATGCATCTACTATATCGGTAGACAGAACTGATGATCAACCGAACGATGACCACCTTAGTACAGTTTTTCCTGATGATAATGATGCCGTAGATATGACAAAGATAGAAGGGTCGATTTTAGTGGAAATTACAAATACCACCAAAGAAATAATTGTGTACGGAGTCAAAAGGGTTCCTGTATCACTATTATGGAAACAAATAGGCAGTTATTATGATGAAAGTACCGGAGGGTACGTTACTGCGAGTGGTACGCGACGTGGAATGGATCCAAATAAAACGACTGAGGAAATAGAGCTGGGCCATGAAACTATTAGCAACATGGAGCTAAAACCAATGAGAAGTAGATCTGAGTCTACACTAAGTAGTCGCGAGCCATTTACAGGAGAGAATATACGAGGGAAAATAACTACGAATACACCAATACGAGAGTTTAAGCAGCCAGTGTTATCCCGCAATGCTGACGACAGTAGCTTAGTTGATTTAACAATTCGGCGAGTTGGGGTGTTTAAAAAAGCAGGAAGGTATAATGCTTCTAATGGAATGGCAATAATGAGTCCACTTACCATTGTATCTGGGGATGAATTCCATTTGACAATTAACAACAGTTATACAGGCTGGGAAAAAAGCGAGAGCACATTCGCGAACGTTGTTGCAACCGCCACTTTAAACTTCATTCCAAGTGGCTGGGTGATAAAACACTTGACAACTGCTCCAGGTTGGACAGGCATAGAAGATATACTACCTCCCTGGTGTCAAAACCTTGGATTATGTACTAGTGAAAGAGAATCCAGTTCCTTGGAAGTCATCTCCGAAAAAATTTGTGGGGGACTAGAAGGAAGGAGCATGCAAGAGTGTTTAAGTCGCATTAGAACAGCATGGGCAATAGAACATCAGTGATAGGGGATCTGAGGAGTCTGTAGAGAGTGTCACTTATTTTGTGTAACTGCTCATTCATGTAAACTTCCTTAATAGGAGCAACTGAATGAGCAACAGAACACCACAAATGACAGAAGAGCAATTAAAAAACTACTTGGCAATATTACCACTCAAGACCAATTCAATGAGTTAACCCAATCTCTTCTCAAAACCTTTGTCGAAAGCGCTCTCAATGCTGAAATGGATGAACACCTTGGCTATGAAAAACATGCTGTAGAGGGCCATAATAGTGGTAATAGCCGTAATGGATATTATAAAAAAACACTAAAAAGTACAGCAGGTGAAGTTGACGTATCAGTCCCAAGAGACCGTAATAGCACGTTTGAGCCCACCTTTATTGAAACGCCTCACTCAATTTGATGACCAAATTTCAGCGTGTTATGCACGTGGCATGTCAACTCGCGATATTGCTGAAACCTTTGAAGAAATGTACGGAGCCAAGGTTTCCCATAATGTCATTGCTAAAGTCACAGAGTCTGTTCTGGAGCGCGTTCAAGTTTGGCAAAATAGACCGTTAGATGAAGTCTATCCAATAGTTTATCTGGACTGCATCCACGTTAAAGCCCATTATGACAAGCGAGTAGTCAATAAAGCCATTTATGTAGCGTTAGGTATCAACATGGAAGGGCATAAAGAGCTATTAGGGCTATGGATCACACAGTATATGTATTAGGCTTTGGATCGAAATCTTACATACCGCGAGTTTGCTATAAATCTACCTGTACCAAGTTGCCAAGGAGATGGATCTTCGTTAAGCGGTGAAGGTAAAGGTATTGCAGGATTTTTTGCCTTAGAGCCTGGAGGTTTTGGGGTTAGCAATGCTTGAAACGTAGTGCCTCGCAGAATAACCTGATTTTTTTCAATCCAAGTTTTGGATGAATTTTGATTGTCGTCTAATGATAATATTGTTACAGTCCCCTCACCAGGAGAAGGATGAGAAGGTATTGAGTATGTGCATGCTATGCTCACTTTTTTTTCATCCCCTACAACACATACTAGTTTTCCATCTACAAACATCGTACTTTGGGTGCATGCTTTAATTTGCGCAGGTGGAAGCTTGACAGCAAACATCATAGTTAAGGGAAATGTAAACTGTAGGTGATCTTCATGCAAAACAACGTCATGGTTTTTAGTAAACATTATTGACCATAGAATTTAAGAAATAGTATTAAGAGTTAATTTTTTATAAAGACCGTGCAACAGTCAACTTTATAAGAAATATATTACACAAGAAGTGTAATAAAAAATCATAGAATAAAAATCAATCAAAAGACTCAGAATCGTCACTTTTTGGTGGTTCTTCCAGTGCGCTGGGCAAAGCTGCACTGACCTTGTGGGTGAAAGTCCCACTGGTAGTGGCTCAAACCTGTGTTTTATCAAATGTTTCGCCCAAATTCATAACGATTAATAAAAAGCCCAATAACAAGATCATGCATTTTATACCTATCACGAATCATTTTTAGGTCGAGATTCAAATAAATTATTCACAAGCTAATTCTGAAAGTCCGTTTCCCATAATCGAATATATTTCATCAGCATGAGCATGCTGATGAATAAAAAATCGACTACAAGCTTTTTTAAATTCTGTAAATGTCTCATAAAATTTGTTATATAAGACCTTCTTTTTGAAAACCTTCCAGAACCGTTCGATTAGGTTTAGATCAGGTGAATACGAAGGAAGTGGCACCAAATGAACTCTTGAAGTCTTTACCCAGCTCAATACAGGCTCTGAAAAATGGTACCTTGCATTGTCTAAAATCACATAAATTGTCGTTGCTAAAGGATATAGCTTTTCCAAGCATTCGAGTATAGCTAGAAAATCATAAAGTGGCATATTGAACACTAAATTGGCCTTTAACATACTCGCAAACTGACTGAGTATTTAACGTGAATTCGGTATAAAAAACGTACTAGCTGATTAAAATAAGATCATTTTGATTGATATTTATACCAATGGATGGTTTTTTAGGCTGCAAACAGTATGCAATAAGCCCGCAAAGTAAATTAATAACAAAGCCTTTTGGGCTTCTGTGCCTACTATGTTCTATTTGACTGATATTTTTTAGCTGGTCATTAACTGATTCGATTATAGCTCTTTTTCTCAGTAATAGTTTATCAGACATTAACATCAGTTTATTTTTCATATTTTTTTAATTCTTGTAATTAAGTGTAATTATTTACCAAGTAACTCTTCAGTCAATTCAGCAGATATATAGCCTTTATCACCGAATAATTTCCCATTTAAGCCCTTAGCTAGCTCTTTAAGAGGTGCACGATCATCTGTATTTCCAGTTATTAGTTTTAGATTAACAAGCTCGCCCTTATCATTAATAATTAAATGTAGCTTAAATCCATAAAACCAGCCTAACGACGTTTTTCCTTTAGCGGCTGTATTTTTAAATACCTTATGTTGTTTTTCTCTTTTGATATGGCACACCCTAAGAGGAGTAGAGTCTACAAAGTAAATCCCCCTTAAACTAGGTGTAAAAGATTGCAGATAGAAATAGAGTGGTAATAAGGCATAATATTGTTGCTCAATAAACCTTGAGTAACTTAATAAGTTAGGAAATTCAGAGAAATAATGCTTCTGAATATGCTTTGTATAGTAAGTTTTAAAATCTCTATAACGAGACTGATGAAAGTAAATTAATATGGTCAGTATTTCACTGATTGATAGTTTACAAGTCCATGGTTTTTGCCGAACACCATTTTCTTGAAGTTTTTTGATTGCAAACATAACTCAATCATTAAGAATGCTTACTTTCAAGAGAGGAAATGCTCACCAATACTAAAAAGGTCATATTTTAGTCGGTAATGACACTACTACACGTTATGGGTCAAATCTGTCTATTTTTTGCTCCGAATTCACATTAACCACTTCCGCTGTTCAAGATTAACGGTCTGTTAGTAGATTCACTTATGTTCGCTATACTGGCTCCCTAGCACTTACCCAATTGTGGTTATCAGGAAGATGCGCCTCTCGCGATTTACATCCCGCTATTTAGCTTCGTTACGTTGTCAGGCCCGCTACTTTATTCAGGACCCTAGGGTCATCTGGTGATACAGATGGTTCTCTCTATAAGTCGGAGAACAACGACATTATGCGACTTCATGTCACATCACAAAATGGATTACTAATTAAATATTTGCGACGGAATCCATTCTTGAGTTAAATAAGTATCGTCGGTTTTTTGTAACTCCCTTTGGAGAGCTTTAGTAATGTGGATTGCTTTAACAACTATATTTTCATTATCAATAGAGTCTTCCATAGCTAAAAATGTGGAATAATCAGAAATATTGACTATATATGAAGGTGAAATTTCGAAGTTCTTTGCAAGTTTTACTAAGTCAATATCCTTAGTTAGTGTTACCTTGCTACTCCATACTGTGCGCCAAAGCTTAAGCCGTTCGTCAAATTCTGGCTTAGGCAGCTCTATACTAAAATCGACCCTACGCATAAATGCTTTATCTATGTTACCTTTATAGTTTGTAGCCAAAATTAGTATACCATTAAATAATTCTACTCTTTGTAGCAAATAACTTATTCCTATATTAGCATTTTTATCATGACTACTTTTGACACTGGTTCTTTTAGAAAATATAGCATCTGCTTCATCGAAAAATAACATCGCTTCATGTTTTTCCGCTTCATCAAATAATGAGGCAAGATTCTTTTCAGTTTCACCTATCCACTTACTTATGGTACTCGAAATATCAACCCTATATAGAGGTTTGTATAATAAATTTGCTAGTGCCGACGCCGCCATTGTTTTTCCAGTTCCTGGAGGTCCTGATAATAAGCAAATCAGTCCTTTTTTTCCCTTAATAAATTTATTACACTTATTCTTATTTTTTTGTATTATTTCTATTTCGATAAGCTGTTCTTTTATTTTTGAAGGCAAAACCAAGTCTTCTAGCTTATATTTAGGCTTTACTATTGTAGCTAGGTCTTTAAGGTTATTTGGTAATAAATTGATATAAGTTGTAATGAAATCTGTAGTATTAATTAATCTGGATTTATTTTTTTGTAATAATGCTAAATCCATGCAAGCTTTAAACATATTTCCTGGGAACGATGTGTAATATCTGCAAATATAGTCAAAATCTATTTTTAATAGATTTTTATCTAGATATGTATTACACATACTTTGTAAGATCACTTTTCTTAAATTTTTATCTGGTTTATGTATTTCAATAATATTATGATTTAACAAATAAAATTCGTTTGGCAACTCACATTTTTTATAACTGGATAAAAATAATGTGCAGTTGGAAAATCTAAGCCATTCTACTATATATGTAATAAAAACACTATTTTCATTGATTAAATCTTGCCATGATTCTAAAAAAATACATGAATTATATAGATTAGAAAATGTTAGTATATCAATAAAAACATCTTCTTTTTCTTTGTACCCGAAAAATTTTTTTTCGTTAAAAAGAAATATTTTTTTTCCTGATTTTTTTATTAAATATTTAGAGTGAGATTTTTTACCATAACCATTTTTCCCGATAAAGTGAATTAAATTTATGTTTTTCAAGAGTAAATCGTTCCTTATATAATTAGTTATATAAGGGTATGGAATAAATTCATGCTCACTTGGTTTTATATCAACTAAACAATTATTTATATCATGACCAGGGACGTCATTTGATATAATAAAATTAAATACTTCATTTGAAATATTTATATATTTATTGTGAGAAAAACTATAGTTTTCAGTTAATAAAATACGCCACTTAAATAAGCTATGGTCTTTTGTTAGTATTATATAGTGATTTTTATAAAATTTTATGATAGATATCAATAGCCCAATAGTAGGAAGGGTATTTTTATCTTGGTTTATATTAAAATATATACTACTCGACTCGGTACTAATTTGTGGATGTAAAACTAATAAAAATAAAAGCATATAAAGGTCATCGACGCAAAACTTATTTTTAATAATCATTAGCCTTTGATTTCTTTGTATTACTTCTAATAAATTATTATAAATAGTTTCAATCTCATATTTGTCATAAAAACCTTTATTTTGGTATTCTATATAATTAATTAAAACATCATCTAAAGCTACTTTTATATCAGAGATAGACATATTGTTACCATTATATTTATTTCCATTCAGTTGTTATTTCATATTCTAACCATGGCAATTTTATGCTATTTATCTGCCAAGGAAGTTTATCTATTAATATATCTTGTGCTTTTCTTTCAATAGTGGTTTTCCAACCAACTCCTATCTTATTAATAAATCCATTCCTTTGGATGAATAAGTCTTTGAAAGTTTCTACAGAAATATTATTAAAGTATTTAAATCTATAAATTAAAGCTAATATAGTATCATTAATGGTGTTTAATTCTATATCACTCAAATTGATATCATTATCAAAAATTATTGTCTCTGGTGAAAGGCCAAGAACTAAATTAATAGTTATTAGACTGTATTCATACTTGGAATTAAAAGCTGTTTTTAGCATACTGTAAGCTTTTATTATTGACTTCTCCTCTTTGAACTTAAATTGTTCATCTAGTAAGTTAGTATTTATAAAAATATCTTTAAAATATGGCCATAGTAATAGAATTCCTGCATCATTTGTTGGTATAAGTATATTCTCTTTGTATTCTATTTTTTGTAAATTATTAGTATAATTTAAAAGTTTATTTCTCAAGTCATCGATAACTTGTTTGTGGATGATTTCATTACTACCATTAAAATTATGTGAAATATTAGTTAAAGGATTAATATTTTTTTCTTGATCAAAAAAATTGCTATTTTCAATATTTGAGCTTTTTCCTAAGTATTCCTTTTTATACTGATCTTTTGTTAGTGAAGTATGTGGATCGATATATATATCCTTTCTATTATTTAATGGCATGAGGCTATTATCATCAAATTTATGTGAATTGATATATATATCCTCTCTATTATTTAATGGTGTTAGATTATTATCATTGACTGTCTTAATTCTATCAAATACTTGAACAATTTCATAAATATCTTTTGATTTTATACGATAGTCATCAGATACAGTATTAATTTTATTATTAATTAATGCTGTATTTTTTAATAAACTGGTTGTATTAATTGTTTTTTTAGTGTTTGTATTATCTTCTAATTCTAACAAACTTTTATATAGCTCTGACTTTAAATATTGGTTTGTTTTTATTTTTTTCATATAAAAACTTATTAATATATCTAAGACAGGATCTTGATTTTTTTTGATCTTGATAAATACTTCGTTTTCACGGGGAAAAATTGCATCATATAGTTGATCTATAAAATTTAAGTCTTTTTCAAAATTAATAGAGATGCTTAAAATATTTTCTATTGTGTTTTTTATAATAATTCCAAGATTAATCTTTGTCTCTGTACCTATGTTTCTTTTTGAATTGCTATATATGTAATTGTAATTGTTTTTTATGCTGGATACTAATGAAGCTATTATCATTTTTATATTTTCTTTTGTGCGTAAGAATGATTCATTATTACTAGTCGATTTTATATAATTGCTAAAGATTATATTCTTGTTTTTATCTAGGTAATTTTTGATAGAGTTTAATATCTTATCTAAGATATGCTTGCAGATATCTTTTATATAATTTAAAATATTTAGATATTGATTTGAATTAAATAGACTGATTATTTTGTTATTTTCAAGTTGATCGTGGGGTTGGTTATGAATTAAATTAATAGTTTCTAACCCTTTATTTAATTCATCTTTATATCTTTCTGATATGGTTGAGTTTTTTATAATTATAAATAGATTATCTATATGTTCTTTTGGTATATTTTCTAGTGTAACCTTATAATTATCTATGTTTGTTTGTAATAGAAAACTAATTAAATTTTCTTGAAAATATGAAATATTAACAAGATTTTTCAGTAAAATGTTTTTCTTTAAAGTTAAATGTTTTTTTTCGTCTTGAATAATTCTTAAGATATTACTAATGTCTTGTATGCCCTTAGGATTTATATTTATTGTATTAACAATTTTTTCAGGAAGCACCATTCCCCATTTTTTTAAGATAGATGGTAATTTTTCTCCTGTACTATTTGTTAGTTCCTTGTTTATTTCTTGTATATAATATATTTCCATATCAGTATTATTGAGCATACTTATAATACTGTGGTGTATATTTATTATTTTTGTGATTATATTTTTTCCAAAAAAAGGTATTTTTTCTATTTTGTACTTGCTTATTATTTTGTTATATTTTGTTAGCTCTTTTTCTGTGGGCTGTCTTTTATGATATTGTTTTGACGTGATACCTAGTGTTAATATATATAAGTATTTAGATAGATCGTTTTTATAAACTATATTTTTTTCTAGTATTTTTTTGTGTATTATATGTTCAATAGTTCTAACTTCTTGATTTTTTATTTCTTTAATTATTTTTCTTGCAATTATAGACTCCTGCTTGTAATGAATGTGATCTAGATTACTTATTTTTAATAAAAGTAATTCATTGTATATATTCTCTATAGCTGCGATATAACTGTCATTATTTATGATATTTTTTATTATAGATGTTATTTTGTTGTTTAAACTTAACGGTATATAGTATATGTTTGAAATATCTTCTAGGTATTTTTTTATAGATGTTATATCTATCGATATATTTTTTAATATATCTCTTAACTCGATTATTTCTTCATTACTATTGCTAATTGTGTCTATATGTTTTATATTAATTTTTGCTCGAGATTTCTTTGTATTATATTTTTTAATATCGCCAAGTATCTTGCATATGATATATACTTTATTTTTTGTCATTGAGTTGCTGTTTAAGATAATAATATTATTGGCTAATTCTGATATGTTTTTATATAAGTTTTGTGTGTGTTTGTTTTGATATTTTTTTGATGACAATAGCTTTATTCTTTTTATAATGTCTATTAAAACATCATATTTTTTTTGGTCGGAAAATGATTTTTTTTCAATAGTATTCTTTATGGATAAAATATTGTTTATTATTTTTCCTATATTTATTTCTTCGTCTTTCTTGGTGATGCTGTCTGCTATATTTTTTGTTAATATAATTAAGTTTACTAGATCTAAATGAATATTTTTTATGTTTATTAGTGAGGGGGTTAAATCCATAAAATATATTGAATTTTTAGAAGGAATTTGTTTGATTAAATTTTCTGCTATTTGTTTATAATGCTTAAGTTTTGAAAGACTATTTTTTGACTTTTCATTAGCTTTGTCTAATGCATAAAAATCAGTTAATGAAATGGTTTGTTTGATGTTTGGTATATTGTTGATTTTTTGTAGGACCCCCTTAATGAATGGGGATATTATACCATATTTTTTTGCCCACATATTTATAACTTGAATCATATTTTCTACAGAGCTTAAATCGAGTCGATATTGCTCAATAATTTCTAGCCATTTTAGGGCTGTTTCACCAAACTGTATTTCTTTTTGGATATTTATAATATAGCTTTTATTACTAGTTTTTTTATTGTTATTAAATTTTGTGTATAGGCTTAATATTTCATTAAGATTTCTTGTTTCTACATCAGTATCTTTGTACATGGTGTTCTTGAATATATTTAATAATAATTCTTTTTTATTTGACTTTTTGTGTACGAATATGGCTGATTTTAGTAGGCTTAAAACGACCTCTGTATGGTTTTTATGCTTGTGTTGAAGTATTTTAAGTAAAAATTCTATTTTATATGAGGTTATATTTTTTTCTAGTAATAAGATTGTTATTATTTTATTGAATTGATAATCAGGTGTGGCTGATATAGCTGATAATCTCTTGAGTAACTCATTTTTTAATGAAAATAATAAAGCTTTATGTAAATCATATTTTAGTTTAGATAGGTTTATTTCTTCTATATCTATATATATATTTTCTATATAAATATCTTCTTTACTCAGCAAACTTTCACTATCATTTAGTTGATATGAGTTAAAAAAATGCCTAACGATAGACTCTGTTATTCTTTTAACTCTATCTTTATTTTCCTTGCGATTAACAGCGATTTCGATCACACACTGTTGCACAGCAATAGACGACATGGTTTCTATTTCCTTGCTTTATTCTGTTATTTGAGGCTGTCACAAAAAAGGGAAAAAAGTAAATCTAGAATTCATTAATTTTCTATCCGCTTGTTTTTGTAGCAACTTCATTGAGTATTCAGGTAATAGCTTGTTTTTTATTTTACGTTGTCTGTTTTTTTGTATTCATTTTGATTATAAATTATCACAACGCCAATCCTGGTCATCCAGGCGTTCATCTACATATTTGCCGCACCAGTAATGCCGTTCTGTATTTTGGCCGTCTTGTAGGTTACAAGCAAAGATGTTAGGGAAGTCACCATCGGCCTTATTGCCGGCCCAATGGCCTTCGCAGATCAAGTTGCTGCAGAAGACGGCTCCGCCCCCAGACTGGCTGGCTTGGCAGTATTTAGCACTCATGTGCAGTTGAGCGCTGCGGAAGGCACCGCCGCCGTAGTTAGCACTGCAATGGTTGGCTTGTACGGTGCAGTGTTTGGACTCAGCTATGCCACCGCCGTAGAGGGCATGGCAATGGCTGGCGTCCAGCTGGCTATTTTCTGTTTGGTATGCACCGCCCCCGTAGATAGCCTGGCAGTTGACTGCGACGATCTGACATTGTTGGCAGGCGGCTACGCCACCACCGATCACAGCATAGCAGTCGTGTATAATTAAGTCGGACTCAATTAGGCCGTAGACGCCCCCCCCAGCGGTTTTGGTTTGATCATTAACCCAAGCGGCACAGTGGTCGATGTAATGGGCTTGGATATGTCGGCTGTTTTCGCCGTAGATGGCTCCTCCTTTATCACAAACCAGGTGTTCGGTGATGTGGCAGTTGAGTTCACAGTGCTCAGCATTACGGAGCAAGAAGGCGCCTCCTTTGTTGTTGCTTTTTTGCATCCTGCCGTTAAAGGTCCAGCCTCGAAGTGTGACCCATGTTACTGGGTTGTCTTGGGAGCCCTCTAATTCGAAATGCACATTGGGGTTGCCTTTGATCACCACAGTGGTGTGAGGGTTAAAGCCGATGATACTGACACCGGAGGCCAGTTTCACAGTATTTTTCAGGATATAGGCATTACCATTTTGTCCGGGGGCATTACCGAGGGTTATGGTGGGGCCGCCGGTATTGAGGATATCTAAGCTAGTAGTGCCGCTGTTGTTACTGAAAGGCTCCGTCGTTATTGAGGGGCAGTGACCGTTGCCGTCTCCTTCACCACCTCCATTGCTTCCGCTTCCATCATCCATGGGGAAGAGGATCACGGTGATATTGGGGCCCAGGGTGGTGGTTTGGCCACTCCCGAAGAGGGCCTCGAATTCCTGTTGGTTACAAACTGCTACGGTGGACTTAGCTTTGCTGAAGGGGGAGGTGTGCTCCATTAAGTGGGTTTTAATGGCCTTTTGGGTAACTAACAGGTTATCAGAGCTGTTGTCACCACCTAGTAATGGATCTGTTGATACCCCTTGAATGGCTGGCATGAGCTCTAAAGAGTCTGCTTGTACGGTAGGGTTGTTGGTTACCGCAGCAGAACTGCCCTCAGAAAAGACTAACCTTTTTAAATGAAGAGTGTTGACCATGGTGTCGTCGTTGAACTTAGCACGGCCGTTGACGGTCAGGCTACTCTTGGTTTCAACTGGGCCTTGTAAGCAGGTATTACCGGTTACCTCAGTATCTCCTTTGACGTGACTATTCCCTGTGATCTGGGTATTGCCATCCAGAGTGAGGCCTTGTGCTAAATGGAGTTGGCCATCAATATTGGCATCTCCTTGAATCATCAGTTGTCCTGCGACCTGTAATTGGCTATTTAGTAGGGTGTCTCCTTCTGCCACTAGCTCTCCTTTGATGAGAGTATTGCCCATTACGGTGGCCATTCCCTCGATTTGGCTATTCCCTTGCACTGTTAAGTCTTGGTTAAGGGTAGTACTTCCCTGTACCATCAGGGCTTGCTCAAGAAGGGTTTCGCCTTTTGCGGTGAGTTGACTGAAGGCGTAAAGTGGGCCTCTGAGTGTGGTCGTGCCGTCGACGGCTAAATTAGCATCAAACTCATTGTCTCCGATGAAGTGAGTTTTACCACTGACGGTAAGGTCTTTTTTGATATGGCAACTATTGTCGACGATAAGGTTCTCGGCGAAGTTGGCTTCTCCTTGTACCCAGAGGTTATTTTCGAGTTTTAGGTTTGCTTGTAATAAGGTATCAGCAGTGACGGTCAAGCCTCCCCCTAAGAAGGTGTCCTGCTGGATATGGGCTTGTTCTTCCACTGTGAGGGCTTTTTGGATGTGGGTATTGCCCATTACGGTGGCCATTCCCTCGATTTGGCTATTCCCTTGCACTGTTAAGTCTTGGTTAAGGGTAGTACTTCCCTGTACCATCAGGGCTTGCTCAAGAAGGGTTTCGCCTTTTGCGGTGAGTTGACTGAAGGCGTAAAGTGGGCCTCTGAGTGTGGTCGTGCCGTCGACGGCTAAATTAGCATCAAACTCATTGTCTCCGATGAAGTGAGTTTTACCACTGACGGTAAGGTCTTTTTTGATATGGCAACTATTGTCGACGATAAGGTTCTCGGCGAAGTTGGCTTCTCCTTGTACCCAGAGGTTATTTTCGAGTTTTAGGTTTGCTTGTAATAAGGTATCAGCAGTGACGGTCAAGCCTCCCCCTAAGAAGGTGTCCTGCTGGATATGGGCTTGTTCTTCCACTGTGAGGGCTTTTTGGATGTGGGTATTGCCTTCTACTAAGATGTCTCCTTTGAGGGTAGTGTCCTCCTTCACAGTAAGGGCTTGGTTGATATTGAGTGTTTCAAAGTATCCGCTGCCTCTGACATCGAGCAGGTACTGGGGTTGATCGGTGCCAAGGCCAGTCCAGCCATTGGAGGCGATAGTAAATAAATCCGCTTCATCGGCTTGTAGGCCTGTGATGCGCATGGCATGGGTAGCGTTATCGATGAGTTTGACATGTAAGGAGGCAAGGCTTGAATCGACCCCAATTCCCAGGCTACCTTTTAACAAGGCGTTCCCGTGGACATCTAAAGTTGCATGAGGTGCATCAGTACTAATGCCTATCATACCATTGGCATTAACTATTAAGGGTGTGACATCACCACATTGATTTTGAATTTTTAAGGGGTCTTTATGTGGCTGAGCAATGAGCTCTAGACTAGAAGAAGGTTGCTGGGTGCCGATGCCTACATCCCCCTCACAGGTTACACTCAACGCAGGGAGCTTTTGGTTGCCGTCAGTGATTTCAATCTGTAAAGGGGTAACCTGTTGTCGAACGTCTTTACTGATAAGCAGCTCACCGGAGACTTTGACGCTCCCTTTAAGCGCAGCTTCTCCCTCGACGGTCAAGTGTTGGTCGAGTTGAGCGTCCCCCTTGATGTGAGCATCGGCATGCAGCGTAGCCTTGCCTTTGACGTTGAGGTCTTGGTCAGTGGAGATGGGGCCTTGGAGCATGCAATCACCTAAAATGGTCAAAGATTGATCAATCAGGGTGTCGCCTAAGATATGGGTATTACCAGCTACAGCGAGGGCTTGCTTAAGAAAAGTGTCGTTATTGACTTCGAGAGTTTGGCCGACGTTGGTGCTGCCCATTATGGTGACATCGTGGTTAGCGGTGAGGTGGTCATCGAAGGTGGCTTTGTTCTTGACATGGAGCTTACCATCGATATCAGTATCCTGTTCTAAGAGAGCGTCACCGTTGACCTTGAGATCACCATCTACCTGACTGCGGCCATCTACGTCCAGGTCACCTTTGATATGAGCATCACTGTAGAAATGGGTATCCCCATCAACGGCAAGATTTTTGCCAAGGGTGGTATTACTCGACACAACTAAATCGCGCTCCACCCGCATATTTTGCTTGATGGATGCGTTGCCATTGACTATTAAGTTATCTTCAGTGGAGAGCTGGCCTTTGGTATGGAGACTTTCCGCAAAGGTACTGTTTTGCTGAAAATGACTAGGCCCGGTTACTGTTAAGCGTTGATTGATTGTGGTATTACCGTTAACGGAGAGGTCTTTTTCCAAAAGAGTGTGGTCGGATACCTGGAGCTGATTCAGGTGAGTAGGCTGTTTAACATAAAGTCCGGCATCCAATGAAGTGGGCCCTTGAACATTGAGTGATGCTTTGATCTGGGTGCTCCCTCGGACCGAGAGAGTTTGTATTGAGACATGCTGCTCGAAAGTGGCCTGGTCTTTTATCATGATTGGATTATGGAAACTGACTTCTCTCAGCTCAGTGGTGCCATTGACGGTGAGGTTGTCAACACTGAGGGTGTTGCTCATTAGCCTCCCTTCAATTTCTACGTTATCCCTAAAAGTGGCTTTTTGAATGACATTGAGCGGCGAGTGAGTGTGGATGTAACTATCCGTGATGCATAGTATGGGAGTGCTATCAATATCGACTTGCAGTGGCGATTGGTTGGGTTGGCTATTAATATGCACTCGCGCGTCTGGAGAATCAGTACCGATACCTAGACCGTTGTTACAGACATGGATATTGTCGTCTAACTGATTAATACCGGAGTCAATGAGTCGTGCAAAATCTTCACCAGTAGGGGTTGCACCGTCTTGGAAGCGTTCTTTTAGGTCATCTCGATTGGTTCTGTCGGGGTTACTCATTGTTATTGTCCTGATTAGTGATAGCGTTAGGTTCTTTAATGGCAACACATAATGTGTCTGATTCGTCGTTACCGGCGGTGATAAGAGCTTGATTGATAATGGCTTCTTGAATGGGCGAGGTTTCACAGACGCGGCGCGTATCAGAGGTGGCGACCCGGAATTTGCAGCCTTCATTAATTTGGGTGTCGTTCATTTTTGGGAAAGCGACGCTGAAGTTGTCGACACTAGAAGAGTCACCAAGGGTATGGTCTTCACAAAAGTGGTATAACGCGGACGATAAATTTTTCAGGCGCGTTTGCCAAAATTGGGTGGTGGAGAGTTGGTCTGACATAATGTGGTGCCTTCCTATTGCAACTGTGTTTTCCATCAGTGAATAATTGTTATTAACCAGCCATTATTCATTTTTATTTAACGCTAAATGAGATAGCGACTGCAGCCAGGCATTAAATAAATGCTCAAAATGATCCATTTGTTTGCGGTTTAGCCAAATACACATGGGTTGTAAGTGTGTAGGGGTTTCACTGTACACTGTACGAACAATTAATGCTTTAAATTCGGCTGATGTAAAACGCGTTGGCCAATCAGGAAAAATAAAATAAAGTTTACTGTTATCTAGTTCAGTAATAGGGTCTGGGTCTACTTGATCGCGGTATCTTAATAATAGCCCTTCAAGAATATGAAAACCTTCCCTATTATGGGTTGCTAAATCCCATTGTTGATGGCACGTAATCCCTAAAAGATGATACAGCCGTAGTTTTAATCCAGATGCATTTCGTTGTTGGGGCTGTGAAGGCGTGGCTAAATAATCTACCCCAAGGCTTCTATCGCGACTGATTGTTGGATAGTTTTTTAGAAAATAGGCATGGTCCACCACGGTTTTGAGCTGCATTAATTGATTTAATAAGCGATCAGGGTCCTTTGGATTAACGGATTGTGGTAAGGCTGCATAAGCGAGCAGTTTGTTGAGGTAAGGCTTAAAAATAAACGGATATTGCAGTGTTGCTGAGTTAGGTATTTGTTCATTAAAAAGTGCAAGTAGGTGCTCATAAGCTCGTTTAATGCGGTTAATTTGGGTAGAACTAAAGGGTTGTTCGGTTATTAGATTAAATTGCTGAGTTAAATATTGCGTATAATAATCATTTAATAAAGTAGTGATTTGGTTGTGGCCCTTGACCGGTTGTGATTGATGGGTAGCAGGTAATTGTTTGACGGCTTCCCAAAAGTCCTCCACATCTTTATAAGAGAGAGTGTCGCTGGACATCATAATGGAAAATATACGATTAATAACATCATAATATTTTATGACGTTGGGTATTGTCAGTAATCGGTGAATATTTTCTAACTGGGCAAATTGATTAGCAAGTACTTGATCAAATAACAACAAGAAGGCACCGCTTTGTAAGTAACGGTTAGTATCTTGAGGAGTAGGACAAGCTGGAGTAATACGATAAATGGCAGGTAAATCTTGTTGTATTGATAAATAAAAGCGTAAGTTTCGGTCACGGCCAGAGGGTATATCCTCAATGGTTGTTTTGATGGGTTTTGCTTCTTCCGCTACTAGTTCCTGAAAACGATTAATCAGCTTCTCAATTTGTTGTCGGTTGATGGTAACGACATGCCCTTCTTTAAGTACCACGAGATGTTTCAGGGTTTCATTAATGAGTAGAGTTTGGATTTTGCTTGGGTTAACATCAATAAACCAATTATCCCAATGAATGTTGTTAGTTTGGGCGTTGTGCAGAGCAATTTGGATGTGGTTTGCTCGCTCAACACCCTGCGTATTAATGAGTATGCGGTTAATATCAGAAACACATATTTTTTGTTTAACGGGAATATTGAGTAGTTCATCAGCTTTGATGAAACCATGCTCAAGCCATGGCCCGTCATAAATGGCATCACCACTTAAGTTTGCTACTTGAAGCTCTTCTGAGCTATAACGTTTTACCCGTGGTAATAAAAATTGCAACACCTGGTTGTAAAACTGGGCCATCGCCTCTACTTCATTACTATCTTTTTCGAGGGTAACTTTAATATTCAGGAGAATACCTTGTTGTGGGGGAATCATGACTTGATGAAAATCTTCTCCCACATTACGGTGAGCTACTAAGTGATTACGTACTTTTTCACGTAATGTGTCGAATTGATCAGTAGCTAAAGTGGCTTCAGGGATAATAAAAATATCCCACAACCCTTGGGGGGTATCATGAACAGTGGTCACCCAGGCATGTCTTACTCCTTCAATATCAATGGCTAACCGTTGGTAATCTATGGTAGCAACGGCTGGGCTGGGTAGAATTTTTTTGGGGGGATGGAAGTCCTTGATACTATCCCCACTATCAGCTGGTGGGGTGAGTAAATCAGGGATAGGAAATGATAGCCGATAGCTTAAATCATTGATAATAAACACCAATGCTTCAAGGAACGTAATGCCGGGGTCTTGTAGGTTATGATCGGTCCAGGTGTCTTTTGCAAGTCGCTGGATAACCTGTAATGCTTCGTTTTTTAAATCAAAGAAACGTTGACCCGGCTCACTGGGTGGGCCACTGGGTATTGTGAGAGAATTAGTCATAATGTTACATCACTTCCCAAATAAAAAATTGCACATAATAATTTAAACCAATTGATTATTTTATGTTTTATTTATTGCTAAGCATTGGTTGTTAATGAAATTAACGAGTCGTCGAAACAAGGTAGGTGAATTTTTATTATATTGTTCCTTGTTTAATGCGGCGACTGTCTTAGTTTCGAGGCCGTTACTATTTTTTTCATAATTATCAAAATCCATTAATATACTTTTTAGCTTACCGATATCAACAGTTAAGCAGCCCTGTTCATTGATGGCGAGTGGGGCATCAGGGTCTAATTGAATAGATAGACCACTGTTGTCTTGTAATCCTGATTGGTTGGCGAGGTGTACAGAGAGAGCCTGCTTGTCTTGTTTAATGCCTTTGCCAATGCAGAGTGACTCAGCACTAACTAAATTAGTTTTAGCATTAAATTTAATGTAATCAAGTTTTATTTTATCTTTTACCGAAAGCAAGCCTTTGTGCTTGGTATTAGCCTCTGGAAATTGGTCAACTTGAACAGTTAATACCCCTTTTTTTTGATCGTACGATAGTTCTTTGCTGGTTTTTATGTGTACTGACACCCCATTAGATTCGTTAATTTTTAGCCCTGGCCCGGTATTAATGGCTAAACCCTGGCTATTCAGTGATAGCCCAGACTGTTCGGTAAGCTTCAAGCAAAGGGCTTGCTGGTTGGGCTTAAAACCATTGCCGAGGCATAGTGATTTAGCCTGAATTTGTTGAGAGGTTGATGTTAGTTTGATCGCATCTAATTTATTTTTGTCATCAGACGTTGGTAGTCCTTTTTGGATAGTACTAGCTTCTAGAAGCTGCTCAATATTTAGAGAAAGTTTGCTTTTTTTCGAATCATATTCAAGCCCAGGACTGGTATTTACCTTCAGGGTTAATTGATTGTCTTGGTTGAGTGATAATCCAGAACCTACATTTACCGACAACCCAGTTTTATTAAGGGTGAGGCCAGAGTGTTTGCTTAGTTGCAGTTGCAGCTGGTTATTCTCTAAAGCTAAGCCATGTTTAAAGCTGACTTGTAAACGATTTTGCTCGTCTAAGCTCAGTCCTTTTAAACCAGCATGAGCATTAGCCAAAGGGCTACCAGTATTGGCAAGCTCAATTAGTTGAGCAAAATGGTCTTCAGTAGGTACGTTACCAGATTTAAATTTTTTTTTGAGTTCACTAATAGTTAATGTGGCCATTGTTTTTCCATTTATTATTTTTATTCTAAGATGAAGTCGAATTCAACTTCCATCACGCCGATCCCTTCGGTGTTTAATGGAGCCTCTGAGAAACTACGAATATTATGCTTTCTTGCTGGCACTAAAATAACATCGGGAGATAGACCTCTAACCACTTGTAAAGTAGTGAGAGTCCATTCCTTTTCCGTTGAAAGACGGGTAAGAACTTTTATATTAAATACTTTGATGACATAAGGTTGACTTTCAATGAAAGACATAATATCAGTTAGGTAAAGGGTATTTTCAAAGGCATTGCTCTGGCTGTCATCAGTGTTGCTCCAAGGGCTTAAAAACAGGACAAGAGCGTCGTTAAGTTGCTCAATGAATAGTCCAACCCCTGTGTCAGAAATAAAGTTTACTGATACTTCGATCTGCACCTCTTGAAATCGAGGGGGATTCACAGAGATACGAGCGGCTGGAGGGGCGATAGTCTGTAAATAGTACTTAATTTGTTTCCTGATAAATAGTGGTACTTTTGGCTGTAACACTAGAATGTGATGGAATTTAGGGATTACAACTACATTTATAGCAAAAGGCTCGCGGCGGTTATCAGCGGTACAGAGTCGTAAACACTTCACTAGAAACAGAAAAGGAAATTTGTCTAACACCAAGTGTTCATAATCCCAGGTAGTGAGCGCTCGGCCTTTGTGACGTAGTTGTTCACTGACTCGTATCTGGTAAGCGTTTGTTGACTCAACTGGCTTACCGTTAACCGATTCGATTGGTTGGCTAATAGTATTAATGGCAGGGTTATCTTGTACTAACTCTGTAATACTGCCAGCAGGAAGAGGTATTTCTAAGTGGGAAGGTGAATTGTTGTTATCAACAAAGTTAACCATGAATGCTTGGGCTTGAATTAAATGTAAACGTGATAACTGCGGTGCTAAGTGTCCTTTGGTAGAGTGTACAGCTGCCCTGAGCCAGACTTGTTGATTATTGGAGAGAGCTTCCTGATGTATTGTAATCTCAGGTAAGCGAAACTGGATAATACCACTGTGTAATAGGCCATCAGTGGAGTCTGCTAAAATAGTTCCTCTAAAACTGTTTATAAACTGTTTATCAGTAATAAAAGCTCGCCAATGATTATTATCCAAATAACTCCATTGCACCTCAGTCACTTCATTTTGATTTACTTGGTCAATGGGCTCTATATGAAAAAATAAGCTGATTACACCAGGAATAGGCGCTTGGTTTAAACCAATATAGAGATACCCATTTTGGCTGATTTTAGGGAGTAAAAAGTAAAAATCGGTAGGGGGTAAGGTATCAACAACATGTTGCTGGCCAATGGGGTGCTGATGAATCAGTTGATGTTCGGTGCCTGCTCCGGCTGTTGGCACGTTAATGTTGACCTTAGCAGAGTAATCAATCGCTAAAGACTTAGTAGTAGGGGTATAGGGCTGACTGACATGTATAATCTTATTTAAATCGCCACCAGTGCTAATGAGCTGAGCATTTTGTAATGAAAATCGCTCGATAACTTTAGGGAAAAGTGTATGACCAAAGTCATCACCAGTGAGGGTAAGTGTTAACCTGTTTGGCCAGGCAAAAGGGTCCGTATCTGTTAGTGGGAAATCGGCTTGCTGAAATCGCTGGAGACGTGCCAATAGAGTTGTGTTGTTGATATGAAGTGAGTCACTGTTAAATAAAGGATAAGTGCTTGAAGCATCATTGGTAAACGCTGTAATCGTTACTTGATGATGTGGCCAATTATTATCATTTAAATAAGTTTGGTAAGCGGCATAATAATCACTGAAACTGTCGGGTTTATTCACCCAGTCAAAATGTAAGGTGAGAGAAGACAAGTCCTTCATCACCAACTCTGGGTGAGTAAATGTAAACTGTGAGCCAGAAAAAGGCTGGCTTGAAAATGGCTCAAAGGGTTGATCAGGGGAAAGCTCTGATGAGTCATGCCGTAACACGAGTTGGGTTAAGCCTTTGGCCATTACTTCCAGGGTAATAGTGTTAAAGGAAACACTTTTTAATTGATTCAAACGTTGCTGTTTGCTGACAAGTTGGGTGTCGTTATCATTATTAATGATAATTTCTTCATCTACTTTTTTCAGTGTCAACTGCAAAAAAGGTGTTTCCACACTGGGATGTGGCCGTAAGTCTGGTAGGGTTGTCACAGGGGGAAACAGTTTGGTTAAGGTAATTTGCACTGTACCTGCGGCAGTATCTTCAACCAGGGCTTGTGCAGAGTCACTAAGTAAAATGACCCCCTCCGCCGTACTGAGATGAATATCAAAATAGTGGCTGAGCTGATCGGGCATTAAGTCTGCTTCTTGTAAGGTAGCAATGAAGCGAGCATCGAAAGTGAGGCGAATGGTTCGAACCCCTTCGGTGAGCCATAAATACGATGAGGTAATAAATAAGCCAATATTAGGAAAGGCCGGTGCAATTTCATCTGTGTTTGCCAGGTCACCAAACGTCATAACCCCTGTTGGAGGAATACTCAGCTCAGTTGGCTCATCAAACAGGGTTGAGACAGCGATTAAACTGTCTGGCCCATCATCCAGTTTAAGCAGGTTTTTAACATGACTCACTCTTGCTTGATTTAAAGTAGTATCAGCTAATAGCTCATATTGTAAGGGTTGACCTTCGCTATCATCGCCTGCATTAAAAAGTGTACCTTGGGGCAGGGTAGTTGTGGTGGCGTCAGCCGCCAATGTAGCTACTATAAAACAGCTGTCGGGTACAGGTGGCTGTTTATGGATTTTTAAAAGATCGTTGAAATAGTAACTTTGATGTCGGGAAGTCAGCTCATTAAATTGCTTTTGTGGATGTTGTAACAGCTGGAAAAAAGCCATGAGTAAGGCAATGTCAGGACGCGAAGCCAATCGTTTAATTCGGGGGGGCACTAACTGGTTTCCTTCTACCCAATGCAATAGAGTTTGAATGTCACTAATGTCATTAGGGGTGGCGGGTGGGCTGGGTAATGCGGAGTGCCAACGATGCCCTTGGTCACCATGCTTGAGATCAAAAAAATGAATATGTTGGGCAAAATGATACAAGTACTCTAGCCAGCGATTAGTATCTCGCTCTTCAATAGAGAAGTGACTAGGCGCAAATGCTGGTAAGCTGCGTTTTTTTTGCAGAGTTCCCAGCTGGTCGTCTAGGTTGATAAGACTCTTTTCATTGGCCATGAAGGTTATATCTCAAGCAACTTAGTTATTATATACTTTAAATTTAGCAATTTTTAATAAAAATATGCTTTCAGTTTTCATATATAATCAAAATGTTATTTTGAATAAAGTACATTGTTGTTTGACTTAAAGTAACCATAACCCTTATAAGAAGGGGTTGGCTCTGGTGTTGGTGGATTATTGATGCTCATTGCTGGAGTTACGACTTTCAATTCTGCTTGAAATCTAGTTAACGGACTCATTTTGAGAAAAACATTTTTTTTATTGATATATAGTTTTTTTGAAATATGGGCGTCGTTTAAATTATTTATCATTAGGGTTCCTATTCCTGGGGTTGCATATTTGCTAGTAGAGTAACGAACGTTTTGCTTTTGGTTATCTATATGTTTTTCACTGTCTTTTATCATTACGCATAGATTTTTATTCCTAATGTTAATAATATTTTGGCTAGTGTGAACTATAGGATGTTCCTGGTATCCATATATTCTTGCCTTTGGTATGGGGTCTTTAAAAACGATAAAATATTTTAATTTTAAAATCTCGTTATCTTCTTTCATCAGGTACGTATTTGTAATTTACATTAAGTACTGTTTAAATAAAATGGAAAAACAAAATTACCTGTTTCATTACTTTCTATTAACTCATAATCAACTTTGATTAAAATAAATCCATTGTCATTATCTCTGTCAACTTCTTCTACTTCCACTGAGATCAGCTTAATCCTTGGCTCAAATTGAGAAATAGTTTTGATGATATCTTCCCTAATACTAGCAATAGTAAGTGTATCTAGTAAATCAAATTGATATTGTTTAATACGGCTACCAAAGGTGGGATGCATCATTCTCTCACTAACCCTTGTCGATAGTAAAATGTGTAATGAATTATTCATATGCTCTTCTCCAGCACTCATCTCTGGCCCGGATGCTGGCGAAAAAAATCGTGGTGGAAAACACCACCCTAGACCTACAAACACATTGTTAGCCATTAGCTATTTGTTAACCTCTACTCTATCTTTTGCTTTTATTTTAATATTGCTACTGGGCTTATTTATGCTGATATGATTTCCATCGGATTCAAGTTTAATAAAATCTTCAATAGTTACTATATGTTTATCTTCTTTATTAAGTTCAAAACCCTTATCTTTTTCTATTGTAAGGGTATTCTTTTCGCCCGCTTTACTGACTAACACTTTTTTCTCATCATCAAATTCAATAAATAGCTTATCTTTTTCTAAGAGAAGTGAGTATTTGTTCTTATCTTTATCTAACTTATCAAGTTTCGGTGGGAATTCTTTGTTTCTTTTTTCATTATAAAGAGACCCTAAAATAACTGGGTAACGTATGTCATTACCTAGAAATCCTAATATGACCTCGTCATCTTTTTGAGGTGGTAAAAATAACCCCTTTTCTGCTGATGCAAATGGGGAGCTCAAAATAGCTAGTACTATTAAATCATTATTATCTTTATCTTTTGCCAGTTTGACAGGGATAAGGTTTTGATCACTAGGCCTTTGGCCTTTAAAGTCGTTGTAGTCTTTAACTTGCCCAATTTGTAACCCATGCACCATTTGTACACTATCATCACACCCTAATATTTTGTCGGCACATAGGCCTAAGGAATAGGTGATTTTCCAATAATCTATTGAGTTAAAATCATGGGTGATACCTGTAATGATGAGAGCTTCATTGCCCTGAAAGCTATTTAGAGAGCTAAAACTACTGTTTTTGATTTGAATAGTATCACCAAGAGAGTAAACATTTTTTTCTTCCCCACGCAATACAATACTTCCTTTATATAGATCTAGTTTTCGGTAAAAGATTTCAGCTGACGCTCGCTCATTAGCTTCCGCTTCTAGTAAAGGGGCTTGCAAGTAATTTATATAGTTATCTATTCCTGGTAGTGTATCTTGACTTTTGCTTGACTTCTTTTGTCCTTTAAATTGCTGCTTTTTTCTATCCCAGGTTTTATTTTGTATTGAGTCACTTTGATTGAGGCAGCTTTTTTTAAATTTGTATTCAATTATTGATTTGTTGTCTGATAAGTCTAGTATATTTGACTCACCTTCGTCACCTTCTTTAAAAAACTTTAGCTTTTCTTCTTCTCCGTTAATGGTGGGAAGTATTAATCTTCCATTCGCTTTGGCTCGCTGCTTAATATACTCCCAAATAGATGAATTATAAATCATGATTAAATGGTTTGCACTATCAAATTCCAACATACTACCGCTTTTTAAATTGTGTTTGACATCAACATCGTCTAATAATTTGATAATGACATCCGCATCATTTTTTTTGTTAGCAAATACTTGGTAGTGATGTTTACCAACAGTTTTAACAAGTTCTCCATAACAGGTTAGGTCAACGATTGGTTTAGTCTCTTTCCCGGATGGCCTAGTAAGCTCCCTCCCAGTAAGTAAACCAGAAAAAACTGTTTTATCGTCTACTTTTATTGTAATGTTGCTACAAATAGCAAATTCTGGCTTATTCTTTACATCATAGTAAAGTGAAATCAATGCTTCTGGTATTTCTTGTGTTGCATAACGTACTTGAATTTGAATAATATTAGGCTCATCACTTGTGATTTCTTCGCCATTGATTATTATTTTTACTTCTGGTAATGATGGTATAGTCATTGTTCTGTACTATTGCTAGCTACCGGTGGAAGCTTAATTTCTGATCCTTCTTCGAGATAGCGAAGGCTATTTAAGAGATTAACTGTAGCAACTGCTATGAGAAAGTTAAGATCATCATAAGTGTCGAGCACATATTGCTGTAGTTTATCGCCACTTTTTACTTGTTTAATTCTTGTATGAGTAGGAAAACCCATTTATTTATCCTTGTTACTTTCTAAAAAGGTACAGGCTACTTCTAATCGGACAGGATCACCTTGCCTGTCTCTGACCACACCTCGTACTTCTGCTTCACACAGAAACCCAGTTATAGCGTGGGAAAGGTCAGCTATATTTGGTGTGAATATTTTACCTATTAATATTGTTACAGGAACAGGGTTGCCTTTGTCATCGACTGTGTAACGCACAAACTTATTTACACTTTTATCGATAGGGGGGTTGGACTTAGATGTGTAGCTGGTTATGTTGCTATAGACAGATGAGTCAAAAATAAAATTAATTTGTAGTTGATGAGGGTGTTTTTTCATGGGGAAAAAATCTACCCTTGCTCCATTTCCAGTGAGAAAATTCGAGTTATGATAAGAGTTTTCACTAGTGAGCCTAAGGGAGTCTAACCTATAGTTAAGATCCATTGGTGTTGGATTACTTTCACTGGTAATTCTGGCTTTATGGATATTTGTTAAAGGCACTTATTCCACCTTTTTTTTTGTCTTTCTAATTGGCTTATTTTTTTAGTAAGCTCGTGTATTTGATCACTCAGGGATGTAATATTATTTCTTATAATCACTGTACTTTCTTTTCTTAATTGATCTACTTTGTTATCAACATAGCTGATTTGTTCTTGAGCTTTCTGGTTGGAATCAGTACTAAAATTAGCTAACCCCTCAATGGTTTCTTGTTGATTTTCAATAAATGTTTCATCGTTATTTTTTTTCTTACCATTATCATTTTGCTTTTTGGTAGTGTTTTGCTGGAGAGACTGATTTGACGGTTTGTTAGGTTGAGTAGAGCTTATTTTACTATCGTCGTTAACACGACATCTAATACTGATATTTCCTACATTGATGGTCATGGTTATAAGGGCTGAATGCTGTTGTAAGTGTAAGTCATAGTTTCAAAGGCGACATCACTACTGGAGCCGTCAAGTGTTCCCCATTCCCAGCCACTGAAGTAAGCATCTTTTATCTTCCAGCCTGTTAATGGCAAATCACTATTATTAATTAAAGTAATTATAATTTGAGATTGGAGTAACCGGTTATCCCAGAAAGTCGTTTCTAATAAATGCACGTCTCTAAGAGAGGAGCCTAAAATAACACCTCTTTGTAAAGTGAGAGTACTTGGAGATGAACTAGAAGTTAAATGAATGCAATTATCTGTCATACCTAACTGACGAGAGATTTTTAGGCCGCTAATGGATTTGAATCTTACATCAAATGCATGTTGTAAAGATCCTGTTTCTATAAATGCTTTAAAGCGATAATTCACGAATGGCATATCGGCCTTGAAGAGCTTGCATGAAACGTCTGACAATGCCGAAATTTTAGCGCCCAATGATGTTCTTCGACCCACTATAGTCTCCTAATATGGACTTTCTTTGTATAGGTTGAAGGAAAGAGTAAGAATATCCACAGTTAATTTAACGAGCTATTATTATTTGCAAAGAGAGTTTTTCCCCCTTTGCAATATAAGGTGCTTGTATTTAGCTACCCAACGAAAGCAATTTTGATATCGTCTGCCGCGAACTCCAGAGTTTCAATGGCTACTTCTGTTGAGCCTCCACTGAAAGTTGGTCCAGTGACTTTGGTTGGAAATGCATTGAGTACTCTCCATTGAATCATTTCCACAAAAGAGCTTGCATCTTCTAATGTCACTTCCCGAGTTCCTTCAGGGCTGCAGCCAAGTAACGTAATGGTGATATCGCTCTTATCAATACAGTTTACATGGCAATCAGCGAACCAATTGTAAAGCAGTAAGCCATCTTGTTTGACTAACCCTCGTTTTAAGGTGACAGTAACATCGCTGGCTGGTCCAGGCATGTGCTTAACTCCAAGGCCATCTTTGTAGGTAATTTTTTCATTACCTACATCTAAACCACTGACTTCTTGAAATACCATCTCGGCACTAGCAACTGCCGCCAATGGGGCTCGAGCACCTGGTGCTGGGTGGAAGTCAACCTTAAAACGATAAGTGGGTAGAGGGTATAGATTTTGGACATCTGTTTTTGAAACTAATGCCATGTTTAGCTCCTATCTTTTTAAGTCAACTATTAGTTTGAAATTGATTTATGAGAGAATGTTAGGATAATAAACTCTGCTGGCCGAACAGCTGCGAGCCCAATTTCAATATTCATGATGCCATTATTAATATCGTCTTCGGTCATGGTTTGGCCAAGCCCAACATTAACAAAGTATGCTTGTTCGGGGGAGTCGCCAAATAAACCACCTTGTTCCCATACATTTTGCAAAAAGCTCTCAATAGTGGATTTAACTTTTAGCCAAGTAAATGGTACATTGGGTTCAAATACTGCAAATCGAGAGGCTTTTTTGACAGATTCTTCCACAAAATTAAATAAGCGTCGAACGGGTATGTAGCGCCATTCGTTATCATTACCAGCTAAAGTGCGAGCCCCCCATACTAAAGTACCTTGGCCTGCAAATGCTCTAATAGCATTGACTGACTTGCCTGAAACAGGGTCAACATTCATATCTTCTTGGGTGTCATCATCAATACCTTTAATTGGTCCAATAACTTGGTTGATGCTAATGTTGGCAGGTGCTTTCCATACGCCACGAGTTTCGTCTGTTTGAGCGTAAATTCCAACAACAGATGCGCATGGAGGGAGTACTAAATAGTTTTTAGCAAGCCCTGCTTTTACGCTGGCATGAATGTCAGTCATAACTAGGTCGCTCATAGGCGTTGGAGTAGTATTTCCGGTTGGAATACCAAATGCGTCAAGCTCTGGTACTAATACTGTTACGTTATCTTCTGTATAGGCTCGTGCTATTGATGTGCGTACATAAGGATAGTAAGCTGCACCATACTTCAAATTTCGTGTGCCAATAGCATCACGCATATCAATGATATCGTTTTCGAGTTTGGGATTACCAGAATCAAGTACGTCGAAGGGTACAAAACGGTCTTGTAAATCAGCACATTGCTGTAGTGCTTGTACAACAATATCATAGTATTGAACTGGTTCTAGATTAACGGCATCTGGAAACAGGAGTAAAGTTACTTCATCAATAGCCTTTAAGGCTTCTAAGGCATCTAAAAAGGCTGCTGCATCGGATGTGGTTTCATAGTCTCCAATACTAACAAGGTAACAAGCTCCACCGCCATTAGCAAAGAAATGAAGAATACTTTGATACAAAAGATGGCTGGGTAGTAACTTAGCATTATCTCCATCTTCACCAACTTTATTGCCATTTTCATCTACTGTAAAAGACTCAGGAGCTGGCCCGCCAAAAATACTGTCGAGTTCAACATGTGAGGTAATTTTCATAGGTTTGAATAAGAAACTACCATCCGTTTCGTTGGATGTTATTTCTGTTCTACCTATAAATGCTGGAATTGCTGTTTCAACCTCTGCAACGGATGGAGGAAGAATAGCTTTCTCTCTTACATAGACATTTGGTGTTTTAAAACTCATATTTTTTTCCTATATATAAGTGCTTGACCAACTGTGAGTAACTTATCTATCCCATGAGTGAATAACAAACTATGGCGTATTACTAGTTATCCAGTGGTTAAAAGATTTGAACTGTATATACGAACTGTATTAGAACAAAGAGTAAGAATGCCTTACTAAAGCTAGCACTTAACAACAATATAGAAATAATAACTTACACAGATTGTGGTAAAAGTCATGATGATAGGTAGCTTTTGAGTATTATTATTTTTCATTTCAGGTTACCATGCTTTTTATTATTGTTTCCATGAAACAAAGAGCTACTATATAAAATGGTTGCAACTTTTATCTTATTAAGTACTTTTAAACCTAGTGGTTTGTTCTAGGATTTATTGATATTTTTTATAAATTAAATCTATGTGATGTTAATAAATCTACCTCTAAAAGCTCACTTTTTTCACGGTAAGTTTCGTTAGCTTTGTACTCTTGCACTGCTAGCATTTATAAGTCTTTGGGTGCTACTGTTGTTAAGTATGCAGTAGATACTTAGCTCGTTTCTATGGCTCTAGATAACTGGTTCATGTGTTTTCTACTCTTGTATCCATGCAGTTGCCCGTGTGGTGTAGCCTTGCTCTCATGAGAAAGCTATAGATCTTAGAGGTGACCATAACTCCATTTTAGAAAACTATAAAAAGTAAAAAAGATTGCCAGTAAAAACATAAACTATTCTGCCGTGATAGCTAAACAATATTTTTTGATAAAGCAATGCTATTGCTCTATTAGAGTATCTCTACCAACCATGGTTATAAATTGACAGCTATATGAGAGCTTGGTCAGGAAGTAAGTATGAATGAAAAGGGGTCATTAGCAATAGTTAGAAATGTAAATTTACACAAAATGTGTAGTCAAAAAAAAATGTTGATATTTTTATACATATAATGGTAAATGAATCACTTAGGATTAAGTAGTGGTAACATACTTTTTAGCATGTATTCGCAGGTGTTGTTATTTTTTGAACGAATGAACTTACTTTTTTTGTTCATTCTAGATGAGGGACTGTTGTTATTTATAAGTAAGAAATGACTGCAATTTGACTATGAAAATTATAGTTGGCTAGTTAAATACATATAGCAAATAACTTGCTATATTCTTATGTTTGTTAGTAAAACAATTTTTATAACTACTCAATAAAGGAATATTTTATGGATCACTGTAATAATGGTAAATGTCAAACGGATAAGAGTACAACAATGCCTCGATTGAAGGCTTTTTTAGATAAACAGAGTGCATTTGATGTTTCAATGACTTTAGCTGAATTGTCAGAAAAGCTCGGTGATAGTAGTGGTTGTGAGGTTGCTGGCTATGTATTTGTGTGGGATAAATATGTTTATGATGTTGCAGTTTCTGATACAATAAGTGTTAATCAGGATGCACTTGCATTGCACTCCGCGAAGTCAAGGGCGGTGCTTAATCTGAATACTCAAATGAGTGAGTTAATACAGCAAGCTCGAGATGAAAAGCTCGATGAAGTAGCTGGGTATATTTATACTGAAGATAAATATACCTTTATTGTGGCTTCTGCTGAAGCTGAACTAGCACACCCTCCTTGTTAAAACTGAGTACTTTGCGGCCTGTCGATGATATTATTGACAGGCTCTTTATGTTATCTAGTATTAGAGGCCAAACAATTGAACGTGCTTGAAACCGATAATGAATATGATCTCATGAATCATATTATTGATGATATTGATCACATGATAGTCTGTGCTGATAGGTGGATAGAAGCAAGGATTGACTATTTTTCTCCGTTGGGCAATTGGCAAGATAAAAAAGATCGATTTTTGAGGAGAAAAGCATTTGCCGAAGCTGCTATTTATATGTATGTAACAGAGCAACTTGATGGTAGGCCAAAGAATAATCAGATGAGGGGCTTCTTTATTGATTTTGTGAACCAAAAAGAATTCAGAGATTTAGTTCTCAGAAAGGCGAATCAGTTGCTGTTGTATGGTGCTGCTGTTAACTACGTAAAAACTATAGGTCATTTATCTCAAGCAACAGAAGCTGCAGTGCTGAAGGTTCTCAGTAGAAAGCCCGTTTGGGCTGTAGAGCGAGTGCCTAACCGTATTTTAGATTTATGGAATTTTATCGAGGTGTTTGGCTATGTGAACAAGGTGGCTGATGTTAAGAGTATAATTAATCTCTCATGTTTAAACCATCAGCTTGATGTTATTGATAGTACGTTACATGATGTATATGCATTTACCCATGTACTGTTGTTCTATTACAACTTTGGTGTTTTTAACATCCAGATTAAAAATGAAAAACTAACTACTGATATTGAGAGTTGTTTAATTGGACTAGTTATGAGGTATTGTGCAGAAAATAATTTTGATGTTGTACTTGAGCTTCTTTATGTTGGTGCATTGCACAAGCAATTGCCACGTTGGCTAGTTGAGTATGTCTTTGTACAGCTACAAAGACAGCAGCAAGCTGATGGTATAGTTAGAGGACCTGACAATCCTGATAAAAGTAGTCTCACCGGTAAAAGCGATGATTATATTATTTGGGCTGAAAATTATCATACGGTGTTAGTATCAGCTTCTACTTTTCGGGTGATTAGGAAAAACTGGGTGGATATTGATCTGCAAGTCAGTGATGAAAGACGACTGCTTGATGCAGGAAATTTCAACTTATTGGAACAGTGTGGCCATGTTTTATTTGCTCTATCTCGTTATGAGTTACCACTTGCTATTTGTTTGCTTAAAGAGTTGATAGGGGAAGGCAGCAAATGCAAACTGGTGAATGAGATGGTCAGTTATTGTAAAGATTATATTGAGCAACAAAAAGACGAAGAAGGTAATTATGGTTATTGGTCAGATGAGCGAGAATTATTTTGCCTCAATGGTGGTACCAAAGAACAGTTTAAGCAGGAGCTTGCTGATCCGATTACGGATATGTGTCGGGAGTTAGCTACAGAAGTTTAGGTATATTAATGATATTTATTTTACTATAGGATGTTAGTGTGTTTTAAAGATTATATATTAATGCGATGATCAACTTTTTTATTGCTTTTTAAAAAAGTACTAGACAGAGGATCAAACCATCAATATGGATTGATTTTTGATCAGATTTAAACAAAAAACAGCTAATTTTTCCATCGAATACAGCTAGTGGGGCATGTGGAAAATAAGATAACACTTATTATTTTGATATAAAATAGTAGTATGAATATTACAAATGAATTTCGTTTAGCAAATAGCGATAAGTCCGAACTGAGCACTTGGCAAATGAGGTAAATATGGAAGGCTTTTGACCTGAAACCTCATTGGATTAAAACATTTAAGATTAGTAGCGACCCTAACTTTGCAGAAAAATTGTTGGATATAGTGGGGCTTTATATGAATCCTCCTACCAATGCAGTAGTTCTATCTGTTGATGAAAAATCACAAATATAAGCACTGGACAAAACCCAACCGGGACTACCATTGAGCCCAAGAAAAATCGGCTGTCGAACCCATGATTCCAAAAGGAATGGAACGGTTTGTTTATATACTGCATTCGATACACTAACCGGCGAGGTGACTGGCAAAGTGACAGATAATCAGCGCTCAAAAGAGTTTTTAAGCTTTTTGAAAGAGATTGAAAAGAAGACGCCAGAAGGGTATGAGTTGCAGTTATCCTTGATAGTTTAAGTGCTCATAAGACACCAGATGTCATAAGGTGGGTAAATAAAAAACCGTATTTACACTTTCACTTCACTCCAACAAGTTCATCATGGCTGAATGCAGTGGAAGGGTGGTTCGCCCAGCTTGAGCGTAGAAGCTCATATAGAGGTGTATTTACTAGTGTTAAGGAGCTTAAGGATGAAATTTATCGATTCATTAACGTACAAAATCGAGAACTAGCCAAACCCTTTAAATGGGTAAAAAGTGCAAAAAGTATTATTGCATCTGTAGAACGAGCAAAGAGACTGCTACCTAATTAACCACATGGGCCACTAGCTTATTACTATAAGAACCAAAACAGACAAGTCGAACATCGTGTTATGTTATCATAGCGGATAAAAAATTTTATGTCAGATTTTCCTATATACAGTCGGGAAGGCTATGTTGGATGGATACGCCTCAGAAATGAGCGAAGATATCCTATATATGATAAAAGTCTTTATCTTATTGGAATGGTACTAGATGAAAAGTATTTTTATCAAGGAAAAACAAGAGGAAGTATTGGAGGGACTAAAGCAAACCCCGCACATATTGGCTATGTTACGCCAGAGAAAAATACTGGCTTACTAGTATTCAGAGATTGTTGTGGTTGGGCAGTTGGGTATTGTGAAGGGGTTAAAGATATTGGTGGAATAGAGCCAAATTTAATCAAGGATAAACCTACTAATCCGATATCTATGGATGGTTTAGCAAACCATTTTAGTCCTAGTAGGCTGACGGAGCCAGCAAAAGTTGTTTCAACGGGAATTTGGAGTCATGTTAGTTGGGCTAAAGTTATGACAGGAAAATATAAATGTAAAGATAAGATAAAACACCAAAATTGTAGAGAGCTTTATAATAATGGAGAAGGGTATTATGGGAGGTATTAAGTGTGTGGTTCACAACCTAGACTTTTTAAACAGTCAAATAAGGTTTCAATTTACCACCTTATGATAGCGGTCAATTAACATTTTTATAGCTATATTAGCACGACCTTGCTTTCCATAATGCAATATAAGTAGACAGGTATACCCCAATATACTAAAAAAACAAGGTACTACTTATACCTTGCTCAACCTGGCGTACATATGATAGTCAAAGCTGATGATACGGTAACTGTATTTTAAATCAATAAATATACAGCTTTACTTACACAGGTAGTGTAATTTTAAAACAGGCTATTCTGCTTATTTTTTATTATCAATACCCTATGTACAGGACAAAACTCTCAGTGAGTGAAGGAATTCCCGTAGCTTAGAAGTGCCTTCTACTAATACACTGTGCAAATAATCAATTCCCAGGCGAAATAAACTTTTTGGTTTGCGGCCATGTTTTTTCAGCTTCAGTGGTTTAACGTGAATTAGGTGCAAAAAATAATCAATGTGATTCTTAAGAAGGAATTTAATAAACCTTTGGAAGTATGCAAGTTTTCGCATTCTTGTAAGAAAGCCAACTTAATGGTTAAGTTGCTTTGCACGGCGAACACAAGCGATAAGAAGGATTAGAATGAGTGTAATTGAACTATTTTGTCATATCGATGATTTTTGCATTGAATTTATGCCCACCTGAGATAAAATATTGAAAGACAAAAGCGTACGGCAAACTTCCTGGCCTTGCAAACTATCGGTCAGTGAAATAATGACTATTTTAATTTACTTTCATCAGTCCCAGCATATTATACTGAACATCTCTGTACACGACAGTTTTGTGTTTATACTTTGAGCAGGTAAAGATAACTCACTGATACCCAAAAAAATTTGCTAATATCTGTGTTGCCAAACAAACAACCATTAACAACCGTAATGAAGAATATCAGTGAGTTAACCATTATCCTAAAAGCTTCCCTTGGCTGGAGCAAGTCCCGCACAGAACTTTTATCGAACTTATTATGTGCACTCTTTGCCGTGCGCACCATCAACTTAAAGATAATAGAGAATGCTATACGCTATTCTGCAACAGAGAACTCACGCTATCGGCAGCTACAGCCCAGTTTGAGTTCTCATACCAACAGCTTGGCCGTTTTCTGCTGCATCTATTTTTTAACAAAGATGACTCGCTTTATCTCACCATTGACTGCACTAATTGTCAGCTGGGTAAGTGTAATATCAATATCCTCATACTTGGTGTCGCTTACAAGAAGGTAGCCATTCCCATTTCTGTTAAATAAGAAAGGTAACTCCAATACTCAGGAACGAACTGAACTGCTCAAGAAAGCCCATGTGATTTTTCGTGGTTATAATATTGCTGGCCTGCTGGTTGACCGAGAGTTTATTGGTCAAAACTGGTTTCATCATTTACAGAAAAATAAAATACCCTTCTATATCCGTCTAAAAAAAAGCGCAAATATTACTGGTGTAAAAAGAAAGGTCACTAGAGTTGAGCGTTTATTTAGTGGGCTAAAATCCAATGAAGAGTGTTATATCGATGAAGTGGTTCAATTAACAGGAATACTTGTTTACTTGTCGGCTCTTTGTTTACCTGATGGTGAACTTTTAATTGTTGCTTCTAGTAAACCAGGGAAAAATAGTATTGAAATCTATGCTCGTCGCTGGGAAATATAAACCTTATTTCAATGTATAAAAAGTCGTGGTTTTAATCTTGAAGAGACACACATTACAGAGCCAACTAAAGTCAGAAAGGTGATATAGCTAGAAAATCATAAAGTGGCACATTGAAGATGCTGTTTTCTTATCGCTTTGGCCTGAGCTCATTTGTGTTCAATTGGATTTAAGTCAGGACTATAGGGAGGAAGGTATT
>NZ_JAPMOU010000048.1 GCF_028858535.1 Spartinivicinus poritis | reverse complement strand
CATGGGTAATGGATTAGCTGAGTTTGCAGATTAGGTACTCAGTTACACCTAAAAATGATTCGTTATGGGTATATAAAGTCAAATACAATTTATATAAAATGTATCAAAAATATATTAAAGACCTAACAGCAACTCACTCAGCCATACTTATTAATAGCACAAGTACTGAATATGAGAATATAATTTCTGAAGAGGGTTTTACAATTGAGTTTATTTCTAATACAAGTGAATCCAACTATACTGCTGAAGAACAGCTTCGTATTGCTAAAGAAGTTAAAAGTTCTTTAATAAACCGTGCTGTTAAGCATATCACTACCTTTGCGGATATACGATCATTGCTGCCTGCACTAAAAGAAACACCCGTTAAAGGCACAGGCATATTTACAAAAGAGCTGACTAAAAATTGCCTCAATAATCATTTCAGTGAAATCCCAGCAGCTATTAATGAGGAGTACAAAAAAGGTTATTCACTTACATGCCAGGATGCTCAAAATGATTTAGTCAATACAACAACTGCGATGTTTATAGAAAAGTTTGCTACGGCTACTACTAAAGCCAACTTTAAAGCAGCGCTAGATGTAGAAGTCACTGAAGAAGTTAAAGGTGTCTCCTATATTGACAGGGTAAAAGCTGTCACCTTTACCCCTCAAATAGCACAATAAAATCGATTAATAACAGTTGAGGCAGCTAGCCCAGAATCTTTAATATCTAATGAAGTATTCGGGCTAATGGCTGCCTTTTGCCTGATGCAAACTAAGCCTTCAAACTCTTTTCCACTATTTCGTACACATCCTTCGATAGCTCTGGCTGTTTTCTTATCCTGACTAACTCAGCTTTCATTTGTGCTTGATGGGGCTCGCCATAGCGTTTCCAGCGAGTTAGTGGAGTTAATAAACGGGAGGCTATTTGTGGATTCACGATATTGAGTTTAATGATATAGTCTGCCAATAATTGATAACCTGCTCCTGTTTCCTGATGAAAGTGTACGGCATTATTCATGGCAAACTGGCCAATTAACGAGCGAATTTTGTTAGGGTTTTTAATATCAAATGCCTCGTGCTCCTGTAAGCTGAGTATATGTTCAAACGCTCCAGGTAAACTACAGTTGGCTTGTACTGCCAACCACTGTTCCATTACCTGTACATCCTCTTGCCAACGTTGATAAAAATCAGCTAAGGCTGTTTTCGCTACTGGTTTAGCAAGCTCTGCTGGGGCATTGACTAAACAACTCAAGGCTGCGTATTTATCCGTCATATTGGTAGCGGTTTGATATTGCTTTTCTAATAATGCCAGCTGTTTTTCACCTAATTGGGATAAATAACTTAAGCAGGTGTTTTTCAGGCTTCGTTCTGCTATATCTGCTGCCGTGGGTTGATAGGCTTTATCCGACTGGAGTCGTTGATAAACGGCCAGCCAAGCTTCTGACAACGCTTCTGCCAATTGTTGTTTGGCAAACTCTCTCGCTTGGTGAATAGCCAAGGGATATATCGTTTCTGCTTGCTCTGCTAAATAACCTTCTGAGGGTAGTGCTAACATTTTCGCTGCTACTGCCGGGTCTAGTTGTTCATCTTGTAATACCGCTCGATAGGCTTGAATTAACCGATCATCTAAGGTTAATGACTGACTTTGTCGTGCTTTTTCGGCTAATTCTTCCAAGATATCCACAGCTAATTGCTGACCCGCCTCCCAACGATTAAAGCCATCACTGTCATGGGATGCTAAAAATAACAATTGATCCCGACTATAGGGGTATTTTACTTTCACTGGCGCCGAAAAACCCCGTAATAATGAAGGTAATGGTTGTTGAGCAATATTTTTAAAGATAAAGGTTTGCTGCTGCTCGGTGACATCCAATACTTGGGTTGTATCTCCAGCATCATTAAGCGCAATACCATTTCCCTTTGGATCTAACAGACCAATCGCTATGGGGATATGAAAAGGTTTTTTATCAGTTTGGCCTGGCGTTGCTGGGCAATGTTGTTTAATGGTCAGCTGATATTGCTGACTATCTTCGTCATACTGATCCATTACAGTGATGACTGGGGTACCTGCCTGACTATACCAACGTCGAAATTGGGTTAAATCAACCTGATTAGCGTCTTCCATGGCTTTAACAAATTCTTCAGTGGTGACAGCCTGGCCATCATGACGCTCAAAGTATAAATCACTGCCTTTTCTAAAACCTTCTTTACCCACAATGTTGTGGATCATCCGAACCACTTCAGCCCCTTTTTCATACACCGTCAGGGTGTAAAAGTTAGATATTTCTATATAAGAATCTGGGCGAATGGGGTGAGCTGTTGGTCCTGCATCTTCAGCAAATTGCGCTGTGCGTAAAAAATTAGCATCTTCAATACGCTTGACTGGTCGAGAATTCATATCAGCAGAAAATTCTGCATCACGAAATACTGTAAAGCCTTCTTTTAAACTGAGTTGAAACCAGTCACGACAGGTTACTCGGTTGCCTGACCAGTTATGAAAATACTCATGCCCCACAATCGCTTCAATTCGCTGATAAGCATTATCTGTTGCTGTATCAGGTTTAGCTAACACACAGGATGAATTAAATATATTTAACCCTTTGTTTTCCATTGCACCCATATTAAAGTGGTCGACAGCTACTATCATAAAAATATCCAGGTCATATTCACGACCATAGACGTCTTCATCCCATTTCATCGACTTTTTCAACGATGTCATGGCATGATCACATTTATCAATATTTTTATGTTCGGTAAATATTTTTAAGGTAATTTCCCGACCTGAGCAGGTAGTGTATTTATCAGTAACGTTGGATAAATCACCTGCCACTAGGGCAAATAAATAACTGGGTTTTTTAAATGGAACTTCCCAGGTGACCCACTGCTTACCATCTTTTCGCTCCCCCTTAGCAATATCATTACCATTGGATAACATTACAGGGTATTGCTGAGGGTCTGCAATAATGGTGGTTTTAAATTTGGCCATGACATCTGGCCGGTCTAGATAATAGGTTATTTTACGAAACCCCTCTGCCTCACACTGGGTACAAAACATGCCATTTGACTTATATAGCCCTTCTAGTGAGGTATTTTCTTGGGGTTTAATTTCGGTTGTCACTTCTACGATAAATGCCTTCTGAGTGACAGGAAGACTTAAAGTTTCATCAGTCAGTTCATATTGACTTGGCTCGATTGTTTTACCATCAACCAATACTTGTTTAAGCACTTGATCAGTGCCATCTAATACCAAGGGTGGTAAGCTGCCATGGGTTTTGTTTTCATTCAAACGCAGCGACAGCTTTGACTGAACGACAGTTACTTCCTCACCCAAGTCAAAGCTCAGTTCGGTATTGTCAATCCAGTAGTCAGGCTCTTGATAGTCTTTTAAGTAGATTGTTTTTGGTTGTGCGTCTTTCATTCAATTAGTTACTCGTGAGTTGGCCAGTAAGGATTCTCTTATCATATATACATTTATAAACAGTCTTTATAGCATATCCTCCCAATATAAATCAGCTCCGCCCCATCAAAGTTATTACAAGCTTATTTTTCGCAGCAGATAACCTGCTCTGTGGCTATACTGAAACCAACTTGTCACAATCATGCAGTAAGAAAGGGGTAATGACTATGAAACAGCTGCTGTCTATCTGGCTTTGGCTGCTGGCAAGCGTTTGTTATGGTGAAAAAATAACTGGCGCGGGTGATCCCTGGCCTCCCTTTCTCTCTCCGGATTTACCTGGCCAAGGTGTCGCTTTGGAAATTGTTACTGAAGCTTTTAAACGAGAAGGCTATGAGTTAGACATGAATTTTGTGCCTTGGGCAAGAGCTATTGATGGTGTAAAAAAAGCCAGCTATGACGTGTTAGTAGGCACCTGGTGGACAGAAGAACGGACTAAGTTTTTACATTACAGTGACTCTTATTTAGAAAACCGGATTAAGTTTATTAAACGTAAAGGAGATGACTTTGAGTTTAATGGGCTAGCAAGCTTAGATGGCAAAAAAGTAGGTATTATCAGAGGTTATGGCTACGGAGATGAATTTTTAAATGCGGCTAATTTTACTCGCCCTGAAACCAGTGACTTAATAAAGAACTTGAAAAAACTAGTGGCCAAGCGTATTGATATAACGTTAGAAGATGAAATCGTTGCAAAGGCTTTAATTGCAGACAAAGAACCCAAGTTAATTGAACAAATAGAATTTACAAACAATGCCTTATCTATTAACAAGCTTCATGTAAGCTCTGGTTTAAAGAATAAAAAACACAAAGCTATTATTGACGCATTTAATAAGGGATTAAAAGCAATTAAGGAAGATGGTACTTTTGATAAAATCTTACAAAAACATAAACTGAAGTAACTCCTTACCTTAACCTTCCTTTTTAAGAGGCTGTCGCAAAAGTACTTCAAATCCCTTCTCCCCTGTGGGGGAGAAGGTTAGGATGAGGGGGCTAGTTGTTCCATGTAGCGGTGTTTTTAAAGTAATTACACCCTCACCCCAGCCCTCTCCCAGAGGGAGAGGGAGCTAAAAATGGCTTTTGCGACAGTCTCAGAGGGAAAAGAAGGGACTTAGCCCCCACCTTTTACGACAGTTTTACCAGCTCATTTTCACATTATAAGCCGTAAACTTTCGGATATTTAATACACCTGTATCCAGGATTAAATACTGCCCTTTAATTCCCATCAGTTTGCCATTTACCAGCGGAATTTTGTCAAAATTATGGGTGATGATTTTGCTGGGATACTCATTAACTGGGTAACCGATTGATACCACTTCACTATCCGTCAAGGGTTGTACTGCTTGAATACCAAATTTTTCTTGTAACTCAGCAATTGCTTGGTCAAGTAATGGTGCTAGTTTATCCCGCTCTTGTTGTAAGTCTATTAGCTCAGCATTTCCTTTTAAAAGTGCACGCCAGTTCGTTTTATCGTTTAGCTGTTGCTTTAATGCCTTTTCTAATAACCCTGATTGTTGCCGTGTGGACACTTTTACAATCGGTAAGGCTTGGACAGCTCCTTGGTCTAACCAACGGGTGGGTATTTGATTTACCCGAGTAATCCCTACTTTCAAGCCTGTAGAATTAGCCAGATAGACGATATGATCCGTCATACAAAATTGATCAGCCCATTGGCTGTCTCGACAAGTCCCTTCGTGATAATGGCATTTTTCTGGGCTCATAATACAGGTGTCGCACTGAGGCAACTTTTTAAAACAAGGGTAACAATACCCCTGGCTAAAGCTTTTTTTGGAGCGTCGACCACAGTGGATACAGTGAATTTCACCCAAATACTCCAGCTGAATCAGCTGGTTAAGTAAATGATTTAACTCAACCATTTGCTCACCAATCGGCAGCTGATAACTGACTGGCTCTACCAGCTGGGCATGCATTTTTCGTAAGTCACCCACCATTGAGTGCTCAAACTGATAACTCATTTGGCTATGATACCTTACTGGGTGATTTTGATCGTGTCAGCACTTGCAGATTGCTGGCTCTTGCACGCGACAGGTATAAACCCCGTCCGTTGGTCTTCAGGTAAGTGCTTGGCTTCGTACGCGATAACTGCCTGCAATGACAGCTCACGCTGCTCACTGGTCAAACTCTGACCATTAGGCCAGCGACCAATTTCTACCGCTTGTTTTAAGTTTTGATAAATATCAGGGGTAATCTGGCTAATTAATTTTTCAAACTGCATGGGTTAATCACATCTAGGCTAATGTCACTGAGGGACATGCACGTCCCTTATTATGTTGCTAATCATAACCTATTCTGAAGGCATCGTTTAGCCCTGTTGGAGGCTGTCGCAAAACTACTGCGCTTGCAAATACAGCGTTAAAAATTGGCTCAAAGTGCTCATTTATTAAGTATAAACTCCGCCTTTTCGCCGATTTTTGCCTTGCCTTTGCTTCGCTCATAGCCTTTTGCGACAACCTAGTTGGTAATGGTCACCTCTAATACTAAAAATTGAGGGTGGTGGTAAATGGCGCCTTTTGCTCAACATTTACCCAAACAAAGTTTTTAGCCTGCAACTGTTGCTCACCATTAAAGCGATAGGCGACTAGTTTTCCGTACTTAACTGCACTGTAATCCAAGCAGGCAATATTAGGCTTAATGGGTTTCGGATCCCCCATTCGCCAATAATGACCGATAAACAGAGGCTTTTCCTGGGAGCTGTAATAACAGAGCTTTGCCTTTTGTTCTGCGGGTAATTTGCGGGTGGCTACTTCTGGTGGTAATGGATCTGGCTGAAACACCACATCCTGATAATAGGTAGGTGATTTCGTCCAGAAATCAGCACGGAACACATGTCGTTCATAGCCATCTTTTGCACGCATAATAATGCCGTCAGGTAGTGGTAAATTAATACCCCGCATCAGTCGGTTAATCATACGCCCTGGTAGCGCGTGACGATCCATGGTTTGGAGCAAGCCTTCATCCGTTAGTCGATTGTGGCCATATTGTTTCAAATATTCATCAATCAGTGACTGATCCCAGCAAGCATGTACCACACGAAACTCTTCAAGCTCTAGAAATAATGGCATGGCTTTAAACCAGGCTAAAAAGTCTCGCCAATCTTGAGGATGATTAGCAAACTGATCCAGAGTTTCCTGAATAATACGAGTATGACGAGCTGTTCGCTCACGCAAGTAACTTCTGCCAGAACTCGCTGGCATAGGCGTAAAATAGCCCAATGCATTAAACTCATGATTTCCCATTACAATCTGTGCACCCGCTTGGTCTACCATATCATGCACAATATGTAATGACTCACGTATTCTGGGGCCACGATCAACGATATCCCCAACAAACACCGCCTGTCGGCTTTTATGCTGCCAAACTCCACGCTTTTTGCTGTAGCCTAGCTGCTCAAGCAGCATTTTTAGTGCAATGGCACAGCCATGCACATCGCCAATTACATCATAACCTTGCTGAGGTAACATCACTTACATCGCTCTCATTGATCTAACCGATTACCCCAACCCAGCTTGTTGCGGCAGACTTCATAATAATTATGGTTTAAAGGGTGAATAAGCTTTAGCTTTTGTGGCTTTTTATAAATAGTGACAGTATCACCCGGTGCAGCAGGAATGTTCACCTGTCCATCACAGCTAACCTGCGGGTAGGTACCAATCTGACTGCTGATGATGATTTTAATTTCACTATTACCATCAATGACTACTGGTCGACTACTCAAGGTGTGAGGAAACATGGGTACTAATACAATGGCATCAAGCTTGGGGTGCATTATAGGCCCACCACCCGATAATGAATAAGCTGTAGACCCTGTCGGTGTAGCAATAATTAATCCATCAGATCGTTGGCTATAAACAAACTGCCCTTCAATATACAGCTCAAACTCAATCATTCGGGTTGCTTTACCCGGATGCAGCACCACATCATTTAGTGCATCAGCTTGTCCAATAGGCACACCATCGCGCTTAACTATTGCTTCTAACAAAAAACGGCTTTCAATAATGTATTTGCCATCTAAAACCTCTCCCACTCTAGCCTCAATTTCATCTGGAGAGATATCGGTTAAAAAGCCCAGTCGGCCTCGATTAACGCCTACTACGGGTACTTGTGACTTTGCCAGCGCTCTCGCCGCACCTAACAGGCTGCCATCACCACCAATCACAATCACAAGATCGCAGATCTCTCCCATCATTTTAGGCGTACAAGTTTGTAGCCGGTGGCCCGGTAGCAATTCTGCAAGTTCTTGATCTAGGATGACATGACAGCCACGGCTTAATAAAAAGCGTTTTAGCTGCTTTAAGGTATCAACAACCCTAGCAGACCCTAAACGACCGATGACCCCAATGTTTCTAAATTGCTCCATAGTATAAAATAAGCGTAGTAATGGTAGCTGAATGAAGAGCTAGACATAAAATGTATGTCAGACCAAGCCCTATTATAACCAATATCTTTAGAGCACCTCTAATAATTGTTTACAGTCTATGGTCTTTTGGTAAATTCGCAATCAAGGCGTTGGTTTGAAGGCGTGCTAGTGGCCTGTCGAAAGGCAACAACACTGAGTACACATTGATCTGATTTTCATTCGGTATAATGACATAGAGCCAACTGATTATCGGCGACTCACACTAACATCCAACTGCTAACTAAATGTTTTATGACAACCCTACAGTTATCACTTGATCAGCTAGAACGTGACCTGAATTGGATAGCAAACAGCCCAGTTTTATTGGATTTACATTATTTACCTACAGGTTATTGGTTAACCAGCCCTCTCCATCAACATGCTCAATTTACTGTCAATCAACATGACTTAAAAAACTTGACTGAACGTTTAGCTTCTAGAAAAAGTCACTTATTGGGTATTTATTATGAGACTCTCTGGTACTATTTATTAGCTGAAAAATTAGGCAGCAAACTATGTGCTACTAATCTACAGATTAAATCCAGCAAGGGCACATTAGGTGAGTTTGATTTAATTTATCGGGCTAGCTCATCAGATCAGCTATTTCATCGAGAACTAGCTGTTAAATATTATTTAGGACTACCTTGTCACTCACAAGAAAACGTCTCCCCTTGGTCTTGCTGGGTTGGGCCAGGCTTAAAAGACCGGCTGGATTTAAAAGTCAATAAATTAATAAATAAACAAGGGCGTCTAAGCCAATCAATTGAAGGACAAACCTTACTACAAGAACGCCAGCTATTTCCTGTAACTGCTGAGATTTTATTACAAGGCTATTTATTTTACCCTTTTGCCGCTCACTGCCCTGCTCCTGAACATGCTTATACAAACCACTTAACGGGTTATTGGCTAACCTCTTCCCAGCTGTCAGAATTTATTGACCACAAGCAACTAACTGATGAATTTGTGGTGCTGGCTAAACATGAATGGCTATCGCCTTTTAGCAACACTACAAGTACTGTACAACATCGGCTGTTTTCTTCAGCAGCACTTAGTCACTATGCCACCCAACACTTTACAACCAGCGCTTACCCCTACCCCTTGTTAATTGCCAGTGGCTCAAGCAATCATCAATTTTGGCAAGAGACTCTTCGCTTTTTTCTGGTGCCTGATGACTGGTTACGGAGAGCAAAAAAATAGTGGTGATTCAAAGAGTGTTAACAGGCCCTAGCCTGGATATTTCACTGGGATTTATGAGAATTTCCTGAGACCTGATGCAGCGTTTGAGCAACCTGCTGCTCCATTCCTCGGCAACCTTGTAAGCCACCAGTATGCACCACCAAAACACGACTACCACTGGCTATTTTTTTATTTTTAACCTCCTCTACCACCGCTTTCATCATTTTGGCTGTATAAACAGGGTCTAAAGGAATATTGGTGGTTTGAGTAAAATTATCCATAAATGCCACTAGCTCTGCTGATAGTTTTGCATAACCTCCTTCATGAAAATTGCTAAGCAACTGCCACTGGGCTCCTTGGGTATCCAGCTTAGTCAACCAATCTTGAATTGCTTGCTGCAGCCACTGCTCTGCTTTTAATACTGGCACTCCCAGCACCTTCTGGTGAGGCTTTGCTACCGAGATAATTCCCGCTAATGTCGCCCCCGTTCCACAAGCGGCCACAATCGTGTCAAACTGCTGATAGCTTGGAACTTCAAGCAATATATCCTGGCAACCCTGCACACCCGGTAAATTAGAACCACCTTCAGGAATCCAGTATACAGGCTTAGCCAATGAAAAATACGCCATTAACTCTTGCCAATATTCCTGTTCATAACGGCGTTGATAATCGAGCCGATTTAAATAATGAAGTTGCATCCCCCACTCAGCGGCATCAAGTAGCGTTGGGGTAAGCGGCTGACTAACATATCCACGAATAAAACCTACTGTTCTTGTTTTTAGTAATTTACCTGCTGCCGCTAGAGCATGAATATGATTAGAATGAGCACCACCAAAACTCGCCAGAGATTGATAACCTTGCTGTAAAGCTATCTGCAAATTATTCTTTAATTTATACCATTTATTCCCAGACAATAATGAGTGCACTGCATCTAGTCTTAATATGCTCACCTGTACATTCATTTGCTCAAATAGCGGGTAATTAACAGCTTGTAGTTGTGGTTTAGCAACTGTTGTAGTCAGTGCCTGCCATTGATCACTCATAAATACTCCAGTTTTAGTAAGTATTGCATACACACCAATAGCGGTATTTTATACTTTTTTACTGTAGTAGTTGAATAGAATTAATGCTATCTAGAGGAACTTTATAAGGCAGTGAGACTGTTAGTTCAGGCAAAAAAAAACGATGAAAGCACTTTATTAGTTCAGCACTTTCACCGTTTAGTGTTTTATGAATACCAGCAGGTATTCATAAATTTTTCAGACTTATTGAGCTTATCGCGATACTTTTAGCTGAGGAGGTTGGCCACTTTCTATCTGTTCACCTTTTTCATCTTTTTCTGTTTTCTGGTGATCGACACACATGCTTGACTTGTCTACCTCATACTCTCTGGGTACCTCAACCCTAGCAATGGGTTGACCACAGCGCTTGCCATTAACCGTTGCATCACAAGTTGCATTCTCATAATGCCTGCGCCAACTCAAATAATGCTCTTTCGATACAAAACAACGCTTGGCTACATAAGCAATATTATCTGCTAAATACTCATCAACATCTTTAACTGGAATAGTCACATGACCCACCCCTGGGTGATAGGCCATAAACATAACACCTTTAGCTGCCAATTGAGCTAATACATCACCAGGGTGGGTGATTTTTAGTTGTTTATTTTCTTGTTGCAACCTTTCAAGCTCTAACTGTTGCTGCTTATCAATATCTTCTAAATAGCTAATTTCAACATCTTTTGCTTTGACTAAATCACGTAGCTCATTAAGTTGAGTACGATACTTAGCCTCTACTTTTTTTGTGATCGACTCTTTCAGGTCAGCCAAACGATTTTGGTTTTGTGCCTCAATATCTTGGAGCAACCGCGTCATTTCTTTGCGGCTAGTTTGATATTCTTGATTCTTTTGAACTAACTGCTGTCTATACTGTTTTGCCTCATGCTCAGCTTTTTTTAGTTGCGACTTTAATTCCATTAGTTCTAAATCAAGCTTCGCTACACTATTTTCATGCTTAAGCTGTTGGTTTTGAATACGTTGATCCAATTGATCACGTAATGCTTGCAATTGTTGTTGGTAACCTTGCACTGATGACGGCTGCTTAGCTACTGGTTTTTGTTGTGGTGGCTGAGGGGCCGATGGCTCTACATAGTCTTCGTAGAACCGTAGTTTATTTCTTTTAAGTGCAGCCTTAATTAATACCAACTCATTAATCGCTGATGGCTTGGGGTCCCATAATAATCGCTGATGCCAGCTCACCGGACATTGAGTACGACAAGCAATACGGATATGTCCATCTCCCAAATCAGGACCTCTTCCAGCTACTTCTGCCATATGCTGAACTGGAATATTCCATTTACAATCAGCTCGACCTTCTTCGTTGAAGGTTAAATAAAACAACACAACAGACTGAATAGTTAAAGAAGGGGCTACTCTGACATAAGCGCCTTTAACCGTTTGTGAAGCAAACTCCTGCACTAACACGATGCCATCCAAAATAGCATCAAACTCTGAATATAGCATTTGCTTACAGAGTCCATGACTATTAAAGAACATGATGGCTTCTTCAAAGGATTTGTGTCCCAAGGTCTACTCCTTTTACCTTACAACAAGGTAACTAAGTGTCGTTTATGCTGAAAATATGATCAATAGAAAGTGGTTGATCTATTGTCATCTCCCCCCAATACTGTCAGCGCAGCTATTCGATTCTCTCATTAAACTACTGGGCTAGTGATCGAATCTTTAATTTTGTTATCAACTTATCTGAAAACAAGCTGAAAACTCAAGCTGCTTCAGCCGTGTTTATTTATAAAAAATAAAACAACAACTTCTCATCGATGAACGAGGCTCTCAATCTGTCGGTTTTATTATTCACTGTTTATTAATAGCAGTTACCAAATGACTGCTAGCTTTTATAGCGGCTATAACCGATCAAAAAAGCACACCCTGCATTCGACATATATTTTATTGAATTGCCACACCCTCTAATGTGAAGGAATCACCATTAGCTAGATCAAAATTCGAGCATAGATAAATTCCTTCGCGCATTAAAAAATACGTCAACGTTTTACTTACGAGTACCTCAAATCAATCCCGCAGAATCAATCACAGTTTGTAAAAACCCAAGAATAAAAACTCTCTAAAGACGATGTGATTTTTGGCAAATAACGACTAATGCAGGATGCAAGAACAGAGAAAACGTACGATTTTTAATCAAACTTAACTATACCGCAAGCAATAGCAAAACTGAAGTTAGGTTAGGAGGGATAGCAAATAAAGAACTTAATAAAAAAGCCGACTAGCTATGCTGCTTTAAAAACGGCCATAAAGCAGACCAATTAATAAACTCACTTACTTTCCAGTGAGTTAAACTTGCGATAGTGTTGCTATTCTTTACAACTCAAATGCATCATCAATATCATCGTCATCAAACTCAACAGGCTCATTTGACTCCAACAACTCTTCTAAATAGTCTTCCACAGGTTGCACTCCTAGTTTTATTGATTTTTATTAAGACTACACAAGGCAAATAATATACCAAACTGATGTATATTTAATGAATTAAGGAATACTAGGAGTATCAAGAAAGGAGTTGGCGGAGCGGACGGGACTCGAACCCGCGACCCCCGGCGTGACAGGCCGGTATTCTAACCAACTGAACTACCGCTCCATTTGACTACTTAGCAAGCAATCATGAACTGAGCTACTACTCTAGTTAGTGTCACTAACTTTTCTTTGTAGCTTTTAACTGCTAACTGTCGATAATGGTGGGCAGAGAGGGGTTCGAACCCCCGACCCTCGCCTTGTAAGGGCGATGCTCTCCCAGCTGAGCTATCTGCCCGACAGTTGAAGCGTATTCTACTGATAATCCTTAAGCTGTCAAGTTTTTTCAAATATGATGATAAAAACTATTTCGACACTGCTGATAGTGTAGACAGTTACAATAGATAATCACCATCCTATCAACAAGCATTTCTGCTTCGGTAATAACATCAGCACCCAAAATATTGCACTTCATTAATGCACTGAATTAGTGCATCTCTATAGTTTAATAGCGCAATACAGGGCGCTTATACTCTAGTAAGTAATCTATCCCTAATTTACGCTGTCACACTCACATAAACCCGAACAACGCCAGGCTCATCTTGAGCATCAATACGAATCTTATCAACTGACAGTTGATACTGGTTACGTAAATAGACTAGCCATTCTAACAACTTTTGATAAGGCACTTTTTCAGCCCAAACGGTTACTCCCTGACTCCCGGGTTGTACTCGGCTCAGCTTAATACCACTGCGCCTGGCAGCACTGGTAACAACCGCTGAAATTTTATCTTTACTAAACTGCTGCCCTCTAGACTGACTGGCTTGCACCTGCTTGGCAACGGGGGCATTCACCTCTAGCCAGGCCAGGGTTTCTTGCTCACGAAAATAGTCAGACTGAGCATCATTTGCCCATTGAGCCAATGGCTTCCAAACCATGACATAAAGCAGTACACAAGTTAAAAAACCAATCATTAATAACAGTGCTTTTCGATCTCGCTCATTTAATGCCTGATACTTGCTGTGAAGTTGCTTAAATGCCGCTGACTGTTGTAACTGCTCAGATAACGCTTTCATATTTTACTAAACCTTGATGCTGATACGCGCCAGTACGCTAGCTTTCTCTTGGTTAGCTGTTTCCAAATTAGCTGAAAGGCCGCTGCCCTTTAGCTTTTGTACATAGTTATCCAAAATCTCATAACTTTTTGCATGCACTTCGATAGTGAGCGAACCTGCTGACTGGTTAAAATCCAAACTCTTCGGTTTGATTTGCTGCCCTCCCAGTTGCTGGGTTACAGAAGAAACATTCACCAACATATCCATGAAGGGACTTTCCTGTTTGCCACCACCTGCTGCCTTTAAGCGGCTAACCATCCTTTCCTGCAACTCTTCTTCTGCATCATCATTTGGGTACACATCCTGATAAAGAGAAATGCTTTGCTGTTTCAGATTGTTGGTTTGCAAGTCAAAATAAACCCCTTGCCCAACATTCAAGCCAACAGCCAGTACCAGCCAACCAGCAACTAAGCCAACCAGTGGTTTCCAGACACCCAGTCCAGTGTTTTCAGAACTAACGCCATAGGGGTCTTGGAACAAGTTAATAAACGCAGAGTAATCCGTTCGTTGTAAAAAACTACGGCATAAGTAGTGAAAAATAGTGCCTTTCAGTGCAGAATATTCCAAGCTAATTTGGTGGCTTGCCAGCTGAGTTTCCAGCTGTTTTAGTAACTTTTTCACTTCAGTGGTTAAAGGCTTAGCTACTGTTACTTTAATTTGTTTAAACTCTGCGGCAATTGCTGCACTTGGGTCATCCTCCACATCTATTTGTCGATATTCAGAAGGGTTTTCTAAAACCGTCATTAGCGTTGAGGGCAATGCATGCATATCCAGGCCAAAAAAACAGTTTGGTGGAATCGCCAGCAAAGAGCGATCACCATCAATAATGGCCTGAATGGTGTCATCTTTGGTAGTAACCAGTTGTGACTCAGAAATACACAGCATTGGTACTAAACCAATTGCATGAATAGCTTCATAGAGGGGCGCTATATATTCATGATTAACGGCTGCCACAGGTAACATTTCATTAGCAACTTGCCGGTTAGTCACTATATGCATATCGTCAATATCATTGATCAGATATTCTTCCAGCATAAAAGGCAGCGCCTGTTTCAGGTGCTTCATTTGGCCTGCATTCACTGGCACATTTAGCATAAGCACATGATCAGCAGGCACTACCACAACTACTTTTACCTTATTGATCCCTTCCTGCTCAGCTAATGTTTGCTCAAGGGCAGTCAGCTGTCCCCGGGAAGGGCCAAAATGCAGCTCACCTTCTGAATTGCACCCAAGCCATTCAGCGCTTATCTGATCTGGCTCAGAGCCAGATACATCTGTAACGCGGATAAAAAGATACCCTTCCATAACAACAGTGACCTACCTACGTTAGTCTTTTTTTACTTTTGGTTTAGCCAATCGAATTAATGGTTGCCCTTCTTGCCGTGAGATCACACTCACACCCTGTTTAGGACTCCGATGAAAATAACTCACTAAGTAATATTCTGCATCGGCAAACTTGGTTTTTATGACAGCCTTAAAATAATCACTTTTGATATCCAGACTGCCTTTAGGAAGCTTGTCTCCTTTCCCTGCTAAAATCTGATGGCCAGTAAAGTCATCAATTTTTTTAAACCCTTCTTTTCCTCTAGCCTTAACAAGGTTCTCAGCAGAACGCTTATCTAGCCCTTCTATCAAAGCCTGAAATATTTCAATTGGAGCTGTATTAACATTAATTTTAGTATCTCCTGATGCAGCTGGGATCACTGTTACAAAAGGAGCCAGTTTGCGATAAATTTTATAGTCCATATTGGCCAGTAGCATTAGCTCTGATACAGAGACCATTTGATCATTAGCAGTGCGGTAGGGGTTGTCACCTAACAAATAGTCATCATCCTCAGCACCGCCAGAACTCACCTGTTGGTTGGTGTCAACCCAGTCCACAATTTGGCTGACAATTTGCTTGGCTTTATTAGTTTCTATACCTTGTAAGCTTAACAACTTTTCAAGAACAACCTTACTATTTAGAGGGCTACCCTTTTGGTTATTACCTGGATTATTTCCTCCTGGAGTGTTTGAAGGATTACCACCTGGAGGCTGGTTGTTATTATTTGAACCAGTTGCAGCTAAACTGTTTAAATTAATAAACCCTTGCAGATCAAATACATCAATTTCAATTTTACCAATATCACCCGTATCGATTTTCAATTCTTCCTGTTGATAGTGCCAAGCTTCAAAATAGTGATCTTTAACTGCTTTATTACGCTCATCATTTTCCTTGTCAGCTCGCAGTAATTCAGCAACTAATTGCTCAGCAGAATAAGCGTATTGCTTGGCTTGCTGGCGCATCAGCAAATGGCTGGTGCGCTCAGTTTCTAAACGTATGTTGGTTACTATTTTTGCAGCTAAAACAGTGATTAAACTAAAAATCACCATGATAAAAATAAGGGCTACCCCTGTTTGTTTATTTAGCTGCTTATAACTCATCCAGTTCATCTACTTCGTTATTTTAATCAACAAAGGTTAATTAAGTCTGTGGTGGTTTAGGTAACTCTTGGCTATTATTATTCCCCTGTTGATCAGGCTGTGGAATAGTAATACCCATAATAATTTTATTAACCTGACCATAACGTGGATCAGTTAAGGAAATTTCTATGCCTAAGGGTACTTTTTTATTGGGATCTTGTTGCTTGCCACCACCAGGAAAACCCTGAACTTGCTGGCTGCTCGCAGGCGTTGCCCATTCGGTTTTCCATTTTCGGTCTTGATCTAAAAAACGCACAGAGACATTTTGCAACTTCTCAATTAACACTTGCTGTTTTGGTTTGGTTTCTCCTGGCCGGTCTAAAGATAACCAATATTGTCGTATTAATTGACCATCTGAGGCTTCAAAAATATAAGCCACCCGCTGGATATTACTTCGCTTAGCATAGCTAGGGTTTCGCCAGCCTGCTTTGCTAAATTGAATTAAAAAGCCATCTTTATTAGCAATAAACGCAGGCTGTTTATCACCCAGCTCATTACGAATAGGACGAGGCGTTATTTGACTAAGATCTTTTTCAATAATGAGTAGCGCTCGCTGCAATTGATTAATGCGCGCTAAACTTTTTTCTGTCGCTTGTTTAGTATTGGCAACCGTATCAAATAAACGAAAAGCGGCAATGCTCACGATTGAAAATAACGCAATAGCAATAAGCAGCTCTAATAGAGTAAAGCCGTTTTGTTTAAAATATTTTCCAGGCACGACAGTACACTTCATTAAGACTGTTTCCTTAAATACCCCGTTAAGGTAAACAATACGTTATCTTCTGCAGATTTAGTTTGCTCTTGTCGTGAAACTGTTAACTCCACTTTATTAAAATTTTCTTGAGAGGTTTTTGACACTTCAGTCGTTACTTTCCAGTTACGTTGTGCAAAACTAACCGTGCCTTCTTTTTTACCCAACTCAGGCCACTGAGCTTCTAGTTGCATACGAGCTAATTGGTTTTCGGCAATCCAGCTGGCAAGAATTTTTTCTTCTAAATAAATTGTTTGCTTAATAGCACTGCCATCAGAAATAACTAACACAGCGGCAGCACTGGCAAAAATAGCCAGTGCCACCATTACCTCTAGCAAGGTAAACCCTTTAGTCTTGCTTTTTAACTTCAACACGGTTGATTCCGTCTGCCACTAGCTTTTTGGGTTTGTCATGGTACTCACTGTCAATCGTGAGCTCGAAAGGTGTCACTTGTGTATCTGTATAAATGACAACTTGAGGCTTTAACTTAGACTTTTTCTGCTTTTTATCCTTTTCACTATCACTTTCCAGGCTAAAACTGGTTTTATCGTCTTCATCCTCATCAAACAGTTTAAACTTGGTAAACTTATCGTCTTCTGCACTTAACATCAGGCTATAACCCTCAGGTAATTGGTGAGGGCGAAATGAACCTTCTTTGAGCTCTAACCATTGGTTTTCTACTTGATCATATCGCAGCCAGCTATAGCCAGAAGGTTCAGCCTTAAACCCTAGCTCATACCCCTTGACCAGCGCTTGATCAACTGCCAGTTCAAACAGCTTGGTTATACGTAGCGCCTCATCATCCAGTCGCTTACTTTTATCACCAAGTAAAGGGCTTAGCACGGTTATACCAATCAAGGTGCCAATGATGACTACCACCACTAACACCTCAACTAGTGTAAAGCCCTGTTGTCTTGGTAAACGAGACAACACCTGCATTAATTACTCTTCCCAGTTAGTAATATCAGCGTTGAAGCCTTCACCACCTTTCTTGCCATCAGCACCGTAGGAATATAAATCAAACGGCCCATGTACACCGGGAGACAAGTATTTATATGCATTACCCCATGGATCAACGGGGACTTTTTTCAGGTAAGGGTTATTCCATCCTTTCGGTTCTGGCGAGCCACTGGGTTTTTTCACTAGCGCATCTAACCCTTGATCAGTGCTGGGGTAATTAAAGTTATCTAACTTGTACATATCCAGTGCTGATGCAATTGCTCGTACATCTCCTTTTGCAACAGTTACTTTGGCCTGGTCTGGCTTACTCATGATATTGGGTACTACTAGCGCTCCTAAAATCCCTAAGATAACGACTACAACCATAATCTCTATTAAGGTAAACCCTTGCTGCGCTGACTTAGCAATCACCTTTTTCACTCTTTCGTTCCTTTTTAATACTTACCATTAATTCAATAGCTGGTTCATGTTTAAAATTGGTAATAAAATTGCCAATACAATCACCAACACAATCCCCCCCATAAGCATCAGGGTGAGCGGCTCAAATAAGCCCACTATTACTGACATTCTATTCTCAAGATCAGTTTCCTGACTGAGGGCTGTTCGTTCTAACATATCATCAAGCTCACCGGTGGCTTCACCACTTGCGATCATGTGCATCATCATCGGTGAGAAGTGACCCGTTTGTTCTAGCGCTTTAGTTAAACTCAAGCCTTCACTTACCTGCTGGGCAACATCACCCACACTGGCTTTTATATAAAGGTTTGAGACAACTTCTGTTGCTATCTTTAGGGCCTCTACTAGCGGCACACCACTGCGCGTCAAAATACTTAAGGTACTGGCGAAACGTGCCGTATTCATCTGACGATTAAATCGACCAATTAAGGGCACCCGCAACAGGCCTCGGTGAAACCGCAGTTTGATTGGGGGTTTGCTTAACAAAACGCGGGTAATATAAATAAACCCAATCACCCCAAGCAACATAAAATACCAGTAGTTTTGAAATAAGTTACTTAAATCAATGAGGCCCTGAGTTAAAGCGGGCAATTCCTGACCACTATCAATAAAGACTTTAACTATATCTGGCACTACAAACCCTAATAAAAAGCTGACAATAGCAATCGAAGCAACTACCAATAAAATTGGGTACACTAGTGCCATTTTAATTTTTTGCTGTGACTGCTGACGGCTTTCAGAATAATCGGCAAGCTGGTTAAGCACTTTATCCAGAAAGCCTGCATGTTCACCTGCCGCGACTGTTGCGCAATACATAGATGGAAATACACCAGGAAAGCTTTCCATACTTTGTGCCAGAGTGTAGCCCTCTAATACTTTAGAGCGCACTGCTTGAAAAATTTTCTTTATTTTTTGTTTTTCTTGCTGCTCAGCTACTGCCCGTAGTGCTTCTTCAATAGGCAGTGCAGCCTGAATCAAAGTAGCCAGTTGGCGAATAACCATTGAGAGATCACTGGTAGAAATACTCCGGGAAAACAACCCTCCTCCAGCTTTGCTGCTTGCCTGTTTCTGCTTTTGTGCAACCAGCTCCACATCTAAAGGCGACATGCGTTTTTCACGCAACATCTGCCGTACTTGCCTTGCACTATCAGCTTCTAATGTGCCCTTTTGCTGCTTGCCCTTAGCATCAAGCGCTACAAACTCGTAAACCGCCACGACTTACCCCTTAATCATCCTGAGTGACTCGAAGTACTTCTTCAAGGGTGGTCTGTCCCGCTAGCACCTTACGACGACCATCAGCACGGATACTGGGTCTACCAATCCGGATATACTCAATAATTTCCTGTTCCCCTGCATTATTATGAATCAATCTTCGCATCTCGTTATCTATTGGAATAATTTCATAAATTCCCATCCGGCCTCGATAGCCCTGTTGGTTACAGCTAGGACAACCTTTAGCATGATAAATTTCAGGTGGCGCATCAGGGTTTAAGTGAAGTCGCAAACATTCTGCTTCATCTGGTCGGTAAGGCTCTTTACATTCATCACACAGTCGACGTACCAGCCGCTGGGCTAGCACCCCTACCAGACTGGAAGCAAGCAAGAAAGGCTCAATCCCCATATCTTGTAATCGGGTAATTGCACCGACAGCGGTATTGGTGTGTAACGTAGACAGCACTAAGTGACCTGTTAAACTGGCTTGGACAGCAATTTGGGCAGTTTCGACATCTCGAATCTCCCCTACCATTACCACATCGGGGTCTTGCCGCAGGATAGCGCGTAGCCCTCGAGCAAAAGTCATGTCCACCTTGGGGTTCACCTGGGTTTGACCAATACCTTCCAGGTTATACTCAATAGGGTCTTCTACTGTGAGAATGTTACGACTTTGGTCATTTAGGGTAGCAAGTGATGCATATAGACTGGTGGTTTTACCAGAACCAGTAGGCCCTGTAACAAGGATAATGCCATGGGGTTTATAAAGAATACCTTTAAGCAGCTTGGTATCATCAATAGACATACCTAAGTGATTCAAGTCTAACCGACCCGCTGCTTTATCCAGGAGTCGCATAACCACCCGTTCACTGTTGGTTGAAGGTAAGGTCGATACCCGCACATCTACTTCTTTACCGGCTACTCGTAACGAAATACGCCCATCTTGAGGTACCCGCTTTTCAGCAATATCCAGCTTAGACATTACTTTAATCCGAGAAATCAACAAAGCAGCCAACTGTCGTTTAAGTCTTAACTTTTCTCTAAGAACCCCATCAACCCGAAACCGAACTACCAGGTTCTTTTCAAAGGTTTCAATGTGAATATCTGACGTATTTTCTTTTATGCCTTCAGTAAAAATGGCATTAATCAAACGAATCACAGGTGCATCATCAGCTTGCTCTAGCAAGTCTTCAGACTCAGGGACTGCATCAGCCAAGCTCGCCAGATCCATATCATCACTAATACCAATAGCATCCTGAAATGCCTCAGAGCTATCATTTTGGTAAGTTTCTGACAACAGCTCCGAAAACTGACTTTCATCGACTAATTCATAAGGCAAAGCCCCTGCTGCAAAACGCCTAACTTCAGACGCCACAACAGGTGTAAGTCCCTGCTTATGAAAAACTTTGGCACTACCGTCACTTTGCCGATAGATAAGCACACCATATTTCTTGGCAAAGGCAAATGGCAGCCTTTTCTCTGCAGGCGAGCCTTTATGTATATGCGACTCAGACTGCTGACTAGCACTTCCTGCCTCACCATTTGCAACCGCTGGCACGTTCAATGTTCTGCTACCTCTTTTCAGCTGAAAGACTGGTTAGAGAAAAAGTTTCTTTCACTTAACTGGCTCATGCGAAATACTTTTTAACCACCATTCAAGCCATATATTCCCCAAACAACCGTGTTTTTTCACAGCTGTCACAGTTTCTAAACAACAGTATTCTTGGATAAGAGTACTTGTTTTTAACTGTTTTCTTCTCGTAAATACTTGAATGCTTCTAGCAAATTTTATTTATGCACATTCACTTATAAGCGCCAAGTAACAACTCTCTACCTACACCTACTGACTGTAACAATCCACTTATTAACTATTATTCACCTAACCGTTACGTTCAATGAATATTGTTCAACAACACATGTTGCCGAAAGTAAAAATCTCTATTTTATGTTTATTTCTGCAAAGCCACTGTTTGATATAACAACAAAAGCTTAAGGCAAAGATCATTTAACTATTAGTTAGTTCTTGGGTCGTTAGTTCCCTTAGCTTATCCTCATTTTGTTTATTAGCTGAGCAGCTAACTGGAACCAACTGGATACAGTACAGTCATACTGTCGAAAAGCCCAATTTAGCCTAGAGTTATAGAGTGTGAAATTTAAACTTAGGTTAATTGTCGTTTTCATGGTGCCTTGTATTAATAGGCATCAGTTTTACAGTATTTTTTTACAAATTTCACACTCTTAAGGCAATTTGCTTGACCCATTTCAAGCAATAATTGTTATTATGGCAACCGACGTTTAGGCAAGGGTACGTTGGACTTTCGCTCAGTTTTTTAGGCATTTATTCAATAAGGAATAGCTTACAAGCAGCTTTCAATTATCTTATGAACTCAACAGCATTATCACCCTATCTGACACTAGGGCATAAAAAAAATATCTCTGCTTTTTGTCTTATTGTCCTAGTGCTTATAGGTATGACTTTAGCGTCTAAAGGTATGCAACTTTACCAAGCATTAACAGCGCCTAAACCCCAAGTAGAGGCTATCCGGAATGTTGCACAAACCAAGCCCCGCTCCCAGTACAATGCCCAAAATATTGCTTTACTGTTTGGTAAAGGAGTAAGTGAGCAGCCAGTGGTACAAAAACACATTCCCAAAACCAACTTAAGACTGGTATTAAAAGGCGCCTTTGCTAACCAAAATGACAAGTTATCTAGCGCCATAATAGAAGGTAGCAATCGCCAGGCTGTACTCTACCAAGTAGGAGACACTTTACCTGGCCAGGCAACTTTGCATAAAGTGAAAAAAGATCATGTCATTATTTCAAGAAATGGAGTCCTAGAAACACTCTACTTTCCAGAAGCTAATAGCCCTAACCGAATTGAAGAGTATAAAGGCCCACATCAGTTACCCAAACCACCCGAACCTGTTTCCGTTACGTCTCCAGAACCATTAAAAAATGCATCAGCACAGCAACGAATGAAAGAGCTGCAATCACGTATGAAGCAGTTAGACAAGGGCGCCGGAGGAGGCTAACCAATAATGCTAAACGCCCTTAAACAAGCAGCCACTCACCAGGATAATAAGCAGGATTCTTGGAATAATAATCACATGTCTTACCAACAACAACGCTTTACTATGGCCAGATTGACCAAACTTTTTCATGCATCAGTGCTTTGTTTATGCTTTTCAGTCACACCGGTGACACTGGCAGAAACCAATGCCGATGATGGTAAACGCTGGACAATCAACCAGAAAAACGCCGATATAAGAGAGTTTATCGCCCAAGTTGCTTCTATTACAGGTGAAACGATCATTGTTGACCCTCGCATAAAAGGGCCAAACAATGTAACGGTAGTATCAGCTTCGCCTCTCTCTAGAGAAGAAATATACGATGTATTTCTTTCTGTGCTTCATGCCAATGGTTTCACTGCCGTACCCAATGGTAAAACCATCAATATAGTGCCCACTAACAAAGCAAAAAGTGATGTCCCCATATTTAATGGCAAATCAGGACCCCGCAGTGGTCATATGATAACCAAGGTAGTCCCTCTGGTTAACTTATCTGCAGTAGAGCTAATTCCTGTCATTCGCCCTTTAATCCCACAATATGGTCATGCTGCTGCTATAGCTTCCAGCAACTCGATTATCATTAGCGACCACAGTGCCAATGTAAAGCGCCTAGCAAAGCTCATTAGGGAAATGGACTTGGCTGAAAACGCTGACCATGATGTGATTAAACTTGAGCATGCCTGGGTAGGTGATGTTGTGAAAGTCATTAAAGAAGGACTATTAGGAGGCCAGCAACAACGTAAACCGGCAGGCCAATTGATAGCTGATGAGCGTACCAACCGACTCATTATTACAGGCAAACCCGCTTTTCGTAGCAAAGTGAAGCGAATGGCGCGTTCTATGGATGTAGAAGCTGACAGCGCCTCTTCAACCCGAGTGATTCACTTACGCCACGCAGATGCCAAAAACCTTGCAGAAGCACTGTCTGAGCTTTCCAAATCACTTACGGTTCAATCAGGCAAAGATAAAAAAGACGCTAAGCAGTCCATTATCAAAGCCGATGAATCACAAAATGCTTTGATTATCGCTGCTGAACCAGAAATGATCAGAGAGCTGGAAAACATTGTTCGACAACTGGATGTTCGCCGAGCCCAAGTACTTATCGAGTCAGCAATTGTTGAAGTGTCTGGAGATATTTCAGAACAACTAGGTATCCAGTGGGGTATTGCTGGTAAAGACACCAAAACAGGTGGAGGCGATAATGGTGGCTCTGCAATTAGCTCTATCATCGGTGCCGCAGTTGATAATACTAAAATTCCGATTGGGCAAGTGGCCTTACGTAATAGTAACTTTGGCATACTTCTCAATGCTATCACCCAGCAAAGCAATAGCAACCTGCTATCAACACCCAGCCTAATGACGATGGATAACGAAGAGGCCGAAATTTTGGTGGGTCAAGAAGTGCCTTTCCAAACAGGCTCATACACAACAGGCTCAGATGGAGCAAACAACCCCTTTACCACAGTAGAACGTAAAGACGTTGGCTTAAAGCTAAAAGTCACCCCTCATATTAACGAAGGCGATACCATGCGCCTCGAGATCGATCAAGAAATATCCAACGTCATCACCTCTGCAGAAAGCAGCAGCAACCTTAACCAAGTCACCAGTAAACGACAGATTAAAAGTACGATTCTGGTTAACGATTCAAAAATTATTGTGTTAGGCGGCCTTCTACAAGATGATGTTGTTCAAGGTGAATCATCTGTTCCTATTTTGAGCAGTATCCCCTTAGTTGGCCGATTATTTGAAAATGACAACAACTCGCATAAAAAGCGAAACTTAATGGTATTTATCAAACCCACCATTATTCGTAATACCAATGAAGTGAGTGGCTTAACCCGAGATAAATACTCCAGCATTAAGCTAGTCAAGAGTGCCGTTGATAAACGAACAGAACAGTATGATATTCAGCGGGCAAGACCTGATGATGCTAACAAGCTATTTACTGCAACCACTCATACAGATGCACAAAAATCGCTTCGCACCCAACCCTCAGCTAATACCAGTAATAGTTATGGCTCCCGTAATAGCCAGCCAACTCGCTATAACAAGCCTGTAACAGCTCAACCTTCACAGACATCTTACACACGTCCAGCCAGCAGCGTTGCCCGAACCTCAACAGCAGCACCTGCTAGCTCTTCTGCTCGCTGGGCTGTTCAGCTAGCCTCTTATAAATCAGCAACAGCTGCCGACCAGGCAATAAGTAATATCCAAAAACGCCATGGGAGCTTACTCAACGGCCTACAGCCTAAAGTTAAGTCCGCCAACTATGGTAAACGAGGTACTTATTACCGCGTACTATTTACAGGTATTGAAAATCAGTCTAGAGCGATGGATATCTGTCGTAAGCTAAAGGCAGTCAAGCAAGGCTGCTTAGACACTCGTCAATAAGACTAAAAGATAGTGACAACAGGCTTAACTGTTGGCTGCAAAACAAACAGCCAGCAGTTAACTTTTCTTCTACTCTCTATAATCATCACAACTAAAAACCTGCAGCCAAGAGTAGTTGATTCTATTAACTAAAAGCTATCTAATAGCGGCTCTTTATTTATGCCACATATTTAATTCAACTATCTACCGATGAATACAACCAGTCAAAGCACGCCATGGTTTGTGTATAGCATTTTAGTTTTAGCCATGCTGCTTTGGGGTAGTTCCTTTATTGCTTTAAAAATAGCCTTTAGCCATTATTCTATGTGGCTGGTTATTTTTGCTCGGATGCTAATTGCAACCCTCTGTTTTTTAGCTTGTTTCCGCCGCATTTCATTTCGTCAATACCAGCCTGGCGATCTTAAGCTATTTCTTATGATGGTTCTTTGTGAACCTTGCCTGTATTTTATTTTTGAAAGTTTGGCCTTAGAGCATACCAGTGCCGCTCAGGCAGGGGCAGTTACAGCGTTATATCCAGCACTTGTAACGATAGGCGCTTGGCTAGTATTAAAAGAAAAGCCATCCAAACTATTGCTGACAGGGTTAGTGATTGCATTTATAGGCGCACTTTGGTTAACTTTTTTATCAGAAAAGAGCGAACATGCGCCAAACCCACTGCTGGGTAACTTTTTGGAATTAATTGCAATGATCTTGGCAGCTTTTTATACCATAGTGTTAAAGAAATTAGCATTTCGCTATAACGCGATAACGTTAACTGCTGTTCAGTCTGTCGCAGGCACCTTATTTTTCTTGCCTTTTGCTCTAAATAGTGATTTACCCACACAAATTGAATTAGAGCCAACCCTGGCTATTATTTATCTGGGTAGTGTTGTTACATGTGGTGCTTATGGGCTTTATAACTACGGTGTTAGTCAGTTGTCTGCTAATAGCACATCAACCTTTGTTAACTTAATCCCTGTGTTCACGGTTATTTTAGCTGCAATCATTTTAGACGAATGGCTAACAACAACACAGTTAATCGCAGTCACATTGATCCTGACAGGTGTTATTATTGGTCAACAGAAATGGCAACTTAAAGCACAGCGCAAACCAGAGGCTGATTTAACCTAACAACAGTGAAGCTTCAAAAAACATTAAATATGTTGAAGTAATTAACTGACATTAAAAGCCTCTTATAATAAATTAGCGCGCTAGCTCTAGGGGACGTGCCCCTTTACACGGAAGCAGAAGTGACTAACCATGCACACGGGAAAGCCATAGCCATATTTAAGGATAAAGGGAGTTTCAGTGAGCAGTATTCGCATTTTCAAACACCATATTAGAGTACCCTACTTAATCCTGGGGCTATTTGAGCTTTGTGCCTTTATCGCTTCTACCCACATTGGCACCCTCATTCGTTTTGGGACACTTGAACCTACTGGCCAGGACCCTGCTAGCCCCTTAATTGTACGGGCATTAGTACTTGGGGCTGCTTTTATCATTAGCATGATAGCAATGGGCCTCTATCAAGCCCGACTGAGAGAAGGGCTCACTGGCATGCTGATACGTTCAGCTATTAGCTTTCTTCTTGGCAGCATCATACTTTCTCTTTGCTTTTTTCTGTTCCCTACATTGCTAATTGGCCGTGGTGTTTTTATTGTCACTATTACTATCGCCTTTTTAAGTATTGTCGGTATCCGCTGGTGCTTTACCAGGCTTGTGGATGAGAAAATCTTAAAACGTCGTGTATTAGTACTAGGAGCAGGCAGAAGGGCAAATAATATTTGTCAGCGGTTACGCCGGAAAAGTGACCGCCGCGGCTTTAGTGTTATTGGCTTTATGCATATTGCTAGTGAAGCCGATATCGTTTCGAATGAGCTTATCATCAACCACCAAGGTTCTTTACTGGAATATGCTGTTGATAACAAGATTGATGAAATAGTCGTCGCTGTTGATGATCGCCGAAAAAACTTTCCAATCAATGAGCTACTGGACTGCAAACTAAGTGGTATAGAGGTTGTTGATATTCTGACCTTTTTTGAAAGGGAAACAGGCAAGATCGAGCTTGAACTGCTACACCCAAGTTGGATGGTATTTTCTGATGGTTTTAGCCAAAGCAACCTGAGAACCTACTCTGAGCGCTTGTTTGATATTGTCGCTAGCTTAACCCTGCTCTGCTTCGCCTGGCCTTTAATGGCTTTTGCTATATTGGGTATTTGGTTAGAAGAAGGGCTTAAAGCCCCTATTTTTTATCGACAACGTCGAGTTGGTCTCAATGGAGAGGTTTTTGATGTACTCAAATTCCGTAGCATGAGAATTGACGCGGAAAAAAGTGGTCAGGCACAGTGGGCCACCCAAAATGACCCTCGTATCACTCGAACGGGTCGAATCATCAGAAAATACCGAATAGATGAGCTCCCTCAAATCCTAAATGTATTAAAAGGTGATATGGGCTTTGTTGGGCCAAGGCCAGAACGGCCTGAGTTTGTCGCAAACTTGAAAGAAAAAATTTCTTATTATGATGAGCGCCATCGAATCAAGCCAGGTATCGCAGGCTGGGCACAACTCTGCTACCCTTACGGCGCTTCTGATAACGATGCCAAACATAAGCTTGAATATGACCTTTACTATGTAAAAAACCATAGCCTATTTCTAGATATTCTTATTTTAATTCAAACTGTTGAAGTGATTTTGTTTGGTAAAGGGGCTCGTTAATAGCCAGCCCCAAAACAAACGAGTTTAGCGAGTCAAAAGCCCAGCCGCTTACTGAACCTTAATGGTTTTCCCTTATTGGTACAAACCTGTACACAGCGATCATCCCATAATTCAATCATTCTAAAATCCTTCACATTAGTTATCTCTAACCCAGCTAAACCATGTTCAGTTAGCCATTTTTCCACATAGGGAAGATACTCAGGAACAGAAGCTCTAGCCGTAAATATTTTTACTTCTTGTCCTTGAAATACCCAATTTTTTACTCGATCCAGCATAGGTTTGATCGGTTCACCTATATGCTCAGGCCCTCGCCACTTATCATAACGTGCCAAGGTGCCATCTAAATCGACCCCAATCCATCCAGGCATAAGCCCCTCAACTGTATAAATGTCACAAAAGCGTCAAAAAATATTACAACTTAATTAGCATGAGGGCTAATAATAAATATAACCGATTGATAATCAATAAATTAGACGGGTAAGGCTCACATTTTGCTAAAAATATTCAACATTAAAATATAAAATGAGGGGTGTGCCAATGATAAGTGTATGGCTGCTACTCATCACCATTGCCATTATTGGCTGTATGGCAATTATAATTTTTAACTCTGCTGCCAAACGTTACACTTCAAGTAAGCAAGTAACTGACTGCTTGCAGCGCAGCAAACATTACGACCGTCGTAAAAATAGCAAACCTATTTACTATCCATTCACTGATTCAGAAGGAAACCTTGTAACTTCAGATAGAAGAAGCAATAAAGAGCGGAGACTAGCCTCTTATTACTAGTTTTTACTACTTATGTTTTAGACTGCAACGTTGTCACAATTTTGCTATTTTCGCCGAATTAAGGCTTTTACATGAGTGATTGGAATAGCATAGGTAATACCACTAGGTTTTGCTAACACTGACTCTTTAGTTTGTTTAACAAATACTTTATTTACTATACCGATCACTTCACCAGTTGCAGCCAAAAATACTGGGCTACCACTATTACCAGGGTAAGCGGTTGCATCCAACTGAAAAACATTATAAGGACTCCGTAAGCGCTGGATATGATGAATATCCAGCTCTTTTGCTGAAATAACAGGAATAGCAACTGGCGTAATGCTAGCTACAATCCCGTGATGGGTAGCAGGGTATAACCCTAGCACCAGGCCTATTGGAAACCCGGTAAAAGCAATTTGATCCCCTTCTCGCACCTTACTGGAATCTCCTAGAACCAGTGGCTTTAAAGTGGTTCCTTTTAGCCGCAATAGTGCAAGATCATGGGATTCATCTGCTTTAAAAACCCTTGCTTCTCTTACTGAAGGCTTATTACCTTGGCCATATAAAACAACAAGGCGTTCTTTTTTTTCCAGATTCAATTTAGCAGGAATGACATGAGCGTTAGTCACTACATGATAGCCATCATCAACAACGAACCCTGTACCTAATAAGCTCACAGGCGGGCTTCTAGTCGGCAAATAAGTAGCCACCCCCACCACACTGGGCTTGATTTGTTGTATAGAATCCGCTAATGATTTAGCAAAGCCATCAGACACAGTAACAACGAAGGCTAAAATGAACCAACTACTAATATTAAAAGATCGTGAATTACCCCACATCACCATTAAGATTCCGTTCGTTAATACAATAAAAAAATCATAATATTAATTAATAGTCATTGTCATCATCCAGAACATGTAAAAACTTAAAATTACCAATAACTATTTACGTTTTTTATAATTATTGAAACAGCCAATACCACTTAAGGACGAGCTATTCAATGAGCCAACTTTTACATGAGTTAGCAATCAAACAAAGCGCAATAACTCCTGAGGCTGTAGCACTAGGCTACAAAGAACAAGTTTATTCTTATCAGGAGGTGGTTGATAATATTTGGCAGGTAGCCAATGGTCTAGTTAAACAAGGGCTTAATCGTCACGAACGAGTAGCCGTTTACTTACCAAAACTACCCAAAACTGTTTTCAGTATGATGGGCACATCTGCAGCAGGAGGTGTATTTGTTCCAGTTAACCCTATATTAAAACCGGATCAGGTCCGTTATATATTACAAGACTGTAATGTCAGAATATTAATCACCAGTGCAGCCCGCTTAAAACAGCTCTCCTTAGAGTTATCTCAGTGCCACGACCTAAGACAAGTGGTGTTAGTTGATGAAATGAGTATAGAGCCTAACAACTCTCTGCCAATAATACCATGGCAAGCCCTGTTAGATAGCTCTCATCAACGACTTGCCACTCGCTCAATTGATATGGACATGGCAGCCATTCTATATACCTCTGGCAGCACTGGACGCCCTAAAGGTGTCGTGTTATCTCATCGCAATATGGTAACGGGCGCCCATAGTGTGGCAACGTATTTAGCAAATACTCCTCAAGACAAAATATTAGCAGTCCTTCCGTTTAGTTTTGATTATGGTTTAAGCCAATTAACAACCGCTTTTTCTGTTGGGGCCTGCTGCTATTTAATGGATTACTTACTACCTAGAGATGTCATCAAGGCAGTTAATAAATACAAAATCACCGGCTTAGCCGCAGTGCCTCCCTTATGGGTTCAACTGGCCGATTTGTCCTGGCCTGAGATAACCACCAAGCATTTGCGCTATATCACCAACTCCGGTGGTGCAATGCCTACCGCAACGCTTACCAAATTACAGCAACAACTACCAGATACTGCCCCTTATCTCATGTATGGCTTAACAGAAGCCTTTCGCTCCAGCTACCTACCTCCCAATGAGCTAACTAAACGTCCTACTTCAATGGGCAAAGCCATCCCCAATGCAGAGCTCCTGGTTATTAATGAAGCGGGGGAAGAGTGTGAGGCAAATGAGCCAGGAGAACTAGTCCATCGAGGCAGCTTAGTTGCTCTGGGTTATTGGAATGATCAAGCTAGAACACAAGAACGCTTCAAGCCCATGCCCAACCCAATTAATGGTATCCCCGCCACAGAAATTGCTGTTTGGTCTGGTGATCTTGTCAAAAAAGACGAAGAAGGCTTTTTATACTTTATTGGCCGCAATGACGATATGATTAAAACCTCAGGCTATCGAGTCAGCCCTACGGAAGTCGAGGAAGTCGTTTATGCCTCTAGTTTAGTCGGCGAAGTCGCTGCACTAGGAATGCCCCACCCGCAATTAGGCCAGGCTATTGTACTGGCTGTTACACCTCGAGATACAACCCCAATTGATGAAGTTGCTATCACCAACGTATGTAAACAGAAACTACCTGGGTTTATGGTTCCACAACAGATTGTTAGTTTCCAACTCCTACCTAGAAACCCCAATGGAAAAATCGATCGAAAAGCGTTAATTAACGCGTTATCAAATGATGGATAGGGGCATAACCCTCTTTTTTGAGTAATGGTTAAGATTATACAACGAGTCAATTATGCAAAATAAACCTGTTCATGCGCCATTAAAAGGCTTTACGGTAACCGACAACTGTTTACAAATAGCTGGCAAGCCTCTTACCCAAATCGCCAATATTGTGGGTAGTACTCCTTTTTATTGCTATGATAGACAATTGCTTAGCCAGCGAGTTAACCAATTAAAGCAAGCGCTACCAGAGTCAATTAAACTTCACTATGCCATCAAGGCAAATCCAATGCCTGCAGTAGTTAACCATATGGCAACCCTAGTCGATGGGTTAGATGTAGCCTCCATCAAAGAATTACATACCGCACTAAACAGCGGAATGAATAGCAGTAATATCAGTTTTGCAGGCCCAGGCAAAACTGATCAGGAGCTAGCCGCTGCCATTGCATCAGCAATTACCATTAATGTAGAGTCTACAGGCGAGTTACGTCGTATTGAAACAATTGGCCAGCGGCTCAAGCTTAAACCCAACATTGCTTTTCGAGTTAACCCAAACTATGAGCTGAAAACCTCTGGGATGAAAATGTCAGGGGGCCCCAAGCAGTTTGGCATAGATGCAGAACAATTACCTGATATCTTAAACAGCCTGAATACTGATTTGGTTAATCTACAAGGTTTTCATATTTTTTCTGGCTCACAAAATTTAAAAGTAGAAGCTCTTATTGAGGCCCATAACAAAACGTTTGCTTTAGCAGCCGAATTGGCCGCTGTTTCTCCAGTGCCATTAATTAAACTCAATATTGGCGGAGGACTAGGCATCCCCTACTTCCCAGGTGAAACAAACCTAGAGTTAACCCCTATTTGTCATAATCTCTCTCAACTTATCAGCCGATATCACTCAACATTAAATCACTGTGAATTAGTCATTGAGCTAGGCCGTTATTTAGTAGGTGAGGCTGGTGTTTATGTAGCAGAAATTATCGATATTAAGCAATCACGTGGTCAGACTTTTTTAATCACCAATGGCGGGCTCCATCACCACTTGGCTAATTCAGGTAATTTTGGCCAGGTTATTCGCAAAAACTACCCCGTATATCTAGGTAACAAAATGAACGAAGCCGGCTATGAGCCCGTGCAAATCGTTGGGCCTTTGTGCACACCCTTGGATATCCTAGGTGATAAAGTCATGTTACCTAAAGCGGATATTGGCGACCTAATAGTGATCACTCAATCTGGCGCATATGGACCAACAGCAAGCCCGGCAGAGTTTTTAAGTCACCCTGCCGTGAAGGAAATATTACTTTAATGACTAAAAAACCTACGCTAACTGCTTTATTTATAGGATACGGCACTAGTTGCTAGTTTTTTTAGCAGACCAATTTGTACGTGGGTTGTTTGTGACGATATTGTCATAACCGCAGTACCTTGCAAATTGGCTGCAACTTTCTGGACAGGTACACTGTTAGTAGTAGACGATTGTCCTTTCACCTCTAGTTGCTGTTTTGGTGCCAGTCCCACTAGATAGATTTTTTTCAATGGTGACTTCCAGTCTAAATCCAGTTGATTAATAGTGGAATCAGCCAAAAATACGACAACAGAAGACTTCATTTGCACAGCATAATAGTTCTTTTCTGCCTTCAGCACCTTAATGTCACTTTGATTAACCATTTTTTTACCAATACGAGGCGTTAAAACAACCAAAAACTGCTCTACTTCTTTTGGCTCTGTTGATGTTAGCTCCAAGCGCCAAAAGCCAGAGTCAAACCACTTTTTATCTGATGCTCCCTGATCAAAGTTAATCCCATCCCAAGTATGGCCATCACCATCAATATCAACATAATAACGGTAATCTGGCCCACCAATTACATTTAATTTGCCATTAACAGGTAATAATTTTTTCAAAAATAAACGACTGTTACCATTGGTGATAGTAGCTTCTGAGGCATCTGAAGTTAAAATGCCATTGTGAGCTTTACCTTTAATCACCTTCAACCCCTTAACTGCAGGTTTATAAACGCTATGTAATAACCACTTTTTTATATAAGCAGGGCTGGTTGCTGCAATCGTGTCATATATCAACAACTGATCTTGTTCCCGTAAATAAAAAAGCTCTCTGGTCACCTTGTTAACTTTACCTATATCACTATTATCGTCGTATTCACTGTTATTGTAAGCACCTGTTAAGTCTGCATAGAGGTAACTATAAGCTGGAGATAAGTCTGCTCTAGCGATGGTTCCCCCCTCTAAATGCTTCCCCTTATAAAGGTTTTTATACCAGTGACTCACTGAAGGAATAGAACTTCCAGTAGGCTGAATAATTCGCTGCCCACCATCTGCCACATTATTTTGAAAAAACTTATTTGGTTTTACCTTTTCTCCAGGGCGCATAATCAACAGTGTATTTTTAGCCACAGAGCGAATTGCATAATTAAGGCGATGAGGTGCATCGTAACGGTCATAAGTACTACTATTGATGGCTAAAGGCCGCTGCTTATGAATGGTGAAATGACCCGCATCATAGTGACCATGATGACTGAATTGGTGCCCCGCACGGAAGCTAATTAAAGTATCTTGATCAGACCAGCCAGAGCGAATATACGCTTGATTGAATGCACCTTTACCGAAAATATCTGCAGTAGGAAGATTATTACGAGCAAAAACCAACTGCTTTGATTTAACTGGCTGCTGCACGAGTTGAGGATCATTAAATAGTCGAAAAGCCCATCGCCACCCATCATAGTAGCTTTGCCCTTCATGGACTTGATACAAATACTCAGAAAACTCAGCTAGTTCACTGTCCTGAGTCAGTTGGGCAATAAAATCAATATATGGCCGCGAAACATCCTTTAAGTCAATCCGAGAGCCCTCATCACCCAGCCCCTCTATTTTATCATCTGGGCGTGTAGCATAAATGACCCAATAACCCGCTCGGCGGATGATTTCTCGAATTTTTTCTGCCTGCTGACTATGCCGTAAACCGTTCACATAGGCCGCTGAAGCCAACGCTATAGGGATTGCTCGGTTTTGAATCCAGTAATTATACCCTTCCGGCCAGGCTTCAGTTAAATCCAGAGCAGCCATCAAATCCAAAAAGTAAGCTTGGCTCCGTTTTAATAATTCTTGCCGGTGCTCGCTACTATGGTCCAATACCATGGCCAATAAAAAAGCTTGAGACGCAACTGAGGCACGACCATGCCACATCGATAATCCATCTTCTTCCAGTACATCCAGCAAGTCTTCAAGTTGCTTTTCTAATCGTTTTTCTATCGCTACACGGTCTTTTTGACTAAATCCTGGATAAGTACAGGCTAAATCATAAGCCAACGCCAACTTCCATGCATTACCATAATAACCACTGGATTCTGGTGGCATTAAATAAAATTTAAACAAACTCTTAACCAGTTGCTCGCCTATTTCCTTTTCAGGTTTGGTTACCCAACAACCGGCGTTTCCTAGTACTGACTTATAAACACATGGGTTGACAGAAACAACTTTACGCTGTTTAAACAATGCCATGCGTTCTTGAAAAACGGGGTGTACTGACTTTCCTTGCCAATTTTGTAAAAAAGTTAAAAAAATGCGGGGATGTTGTGTAACAGGCTGCCCATCAAGCTTATGATTATTAAGATCAGTGGTTAATTGCTTTGCAGCGAATTCAGAAAGTTGTTTGGTCACAACTCTTGTGTTGCTATCTGCATCTTGCGTGCTGAGATGGTTATCAACCTGTATCCCTCCATAAGCTGCCAGGCTAACTAACACTAAACCCAATATAAACTTTTTGTTACCACTAAGGAGATGCATAATTTTTTTAGCTCTATAAGAAAACCTTATTTTATAAGGCAACTACCATACCTATTCAGCTATTAAATGATGTAGTCCATTTAAACACTACTGATGAAAAGCCCAGAGCAATTCGCTCAGCTCTACACTTGGCTACCAACTATGTGGTTAATAATCCATTCAGCAGTTTGATCCTCTACCTGTTTACGCCATTTAGCTGTTGAAAACGTATGATTAGCCTCAGCACAATGCCATTGGGTAACTGTCGATTTATTTAGCAACTGCCGCCAATGAGGATTGCTTTGAGTGAGCTGAATAAACTCAGCAGCTGTCAGATCATTACCACTTAACAGTAATAAGGTCTTTCCTGAAAATTTATCCCATCCATAACGCATTCGGTCGATAAAGTGGCTAGGTTCAACAGGCTTGTCAGCAACTACTCCCAGCGCATTTTCTTTTACCGCTTCTTTACGAGTGGTTAAAAGCTTGGTGACATTTTGATAAAAGTCAGAAGTCACTTGCTTTATTTTCAATTGACCTCGAAATGCCTTGCGCCAGAAATTCTTATCAAATAACCGTGACCAGTAATAATTTTTAACATACACTTGCGCCAAACCTGCCTCTGAACGAACCCAGGGATTAGCTAACACTAAACCTTTTACTCTAGGATCTCGCCAACTGTAAAACAGTGCTGCAGATGCAGCATCACATAACCCCCACAGCACTACCTGTTGTAGGTGAGGCTGCTGGTTAAAGAACTCATCTATTGCTGCGTTAATATCATCATTAATGGTTTCAAATCCTTGTAACTCACCTGTACTGTCTCCCATGCCCCGATAATCAAAGCGCATCACTGCAATATTCTGTCTGGCCAATGCTCTTGCTAATAAAACAAATTGTCGATGACTTCCAGACTTCATCTGGGGGCCACCCACTATGATTAATACCCCAGTATCAATTGGCTCAGTTGGATGGTGAATTACACCAATAAGCCTTTCATTTAAACAGGGAAAAATAACGGGTTGTTCATTCATGGCATTATTGATTCAACATTGAAGCCAGCAAAACTAGCTTTCCATACCGGCCACAGATTGCTTCAGGGTGGACTTAATCAACAATTGAGGCAGATAGTGAAGAGTCTGCTCTATAAACCCATCACCTGTCGTCAGCTCCTGTGTAGACCAAAAAGGATCAGTCACAATACTCGCTTGGTGTAGTTTATTATGGTTTTGTTTCCAGGCAGCTATTGTTTTTTGACTGGGTAAAGATAACGATGCTCCCGTTTCGCGAACCATTTCCAACCAAACCACTTGGGTTGTTAATGGCAGTGACTGCTGAGTTAAGTCCATTTGGTCAATAGCAGTGGTTAGTTTACTAGGCAGTAAATAGCCCGCTACCTCCAAACTGCCTTCTTTTTCTAATTGTTCACGTAATAGTTTAACTGTTTCGCCAGTTTGCTTGCCTAATAAATCAGCGGCTAAACGCACTCTTAAGAACTGTTGTAAAAAAGGGCTTCCTTTAATGATCGGTTGCCATAGCAATAAATGAGTATTTACTGGTGAAGATAAACGGTTAAGATAGTCAACAGCCAAACAAGCACCTAAACGCAGCCCCCATAATACGACGGGAAGCGGCTCTGCCACTAGCCAATCCATTATTGCTTGGATATTACTGAGCCAGGACTGCCAGTCAGCATCAACTAACAGACCTTCACTATCCCCGGTCCCAGATAAGTCAAAGACAACTACCTGCCAGCCTTGTTCAGCCATCAGTCTGGCTTGTTTACTGATTATATGGCGAGATTTATTCATCTCTTCAGCAAATGCGGGGATATGAATGATATAGCCTTTGGTAGAAGCAGTTGATGGCGGTACATAATGCACCGCATATAAGTGCCCCGTTTGAGTTGAAATAAAGTGAGGTGATATTTGCAGCCTATCCATGGCAGTCAACTAGGCTTTGGCTTGGACAAATTCACACAGACTGCCTAAAGACTCAAACACCTCAGCACTGATTTCATCATCATCAACCACAAACCCAAACTGCTCTTCTAATGCAGTGATAACGGTTACTACAGCCATTGAGTCAAACTCTGGTATCGCACCCAGCAACGGCGTTGCTTCATTAGCGGCCGATAACTGATCGCCCAGCTGCAGTTGGCTAACCAGAATTTGTTTCACATCATTAATCACATCCATTACCAATAACTCCATGGTTTTTATATGCTATAGGGTATAAAAAACTGAATGCTAGAATGTTAGCACCAACATTATTTTAAAAACATAATGTTTAACGATATTTTTTAACCATTTATCAGCGCTTACATCTGGGAAGATATATGCTCGCTAAATTTCGCAAACTAACCCAGGAATTAGGTTGGCTAAACGGCTTACTTTATTTGTTACATACCAGTTTAAATAAGCTTACTGGTGGTCGTGTCCGAATCATAAAGTACTATTTGTATTATCAACCTATCCCTGAAACACCATTACTTCCGCCCAATCGTGGTAAGCAAATCGAGATTAAAACCATTACCGCCAATGACACTGATTTTTTTGACGACTTCCCTCGGCCACTGACAGTTATCAAACGTCGCTTTACTGAGCAAGGCCAGTGCTTTGCTGCTTATCTTAAAGGTAACTTTGTAGGCTATATCTGGATTAGTCAAGTTGACTACCCAGAAGATGAAGTCCGCTGTCTATTTGCTCCTCGTCCAGCAGAACAAACAGCCTGGGATTATGATGTTTACATTACGCCCACTGCCCGGCTTGGTTTTACTTTTCCTAAACTTTGGCAAACGGTTAACGAGTATCTGGCTCAACAAGGGGTTAAGTGGACCTTATGTCGAATTTCAGCATTTAACACAGGCTCCTTAGCCTCTCATCAACGTTTGGGAGCAACGCGCATGGGAGCCGCTACATTTATTTGTGTGGGCTCTTGGCAGTTAATGCTAGCCAGTCATGCGCCTTATATACACCTATCTATAACGCAAAAGCACACTCCCCAACTATTATTACCAATCAAGTCGACCGCATCCACAGTTGAGCCAGTTCAGCCATCATAGTCAAAAAGGGAAATTTATATGGGCGCCTTTGCCTTGATAAAGGAGTCAGCCTTTAACTTTATTGAGCCTATTAAACAATCATTACAGCAACAAGGTTTTACGCAGCAAATATCACTGAGCCGGAAGGGTTTTGAGCTCATTATTTGCCCCAAGCAGGCTACCTCTGCTACCAATTACTATGAAAATAGTCAGTGCAACTTCTGTGTCAGCCTTGGCACCCTTACCTACCAAGGCTTGCATGGTAAGCCTGGGTTAAAGGCGCTGCTTGATGATTTTAACAAACGCCCAGTTCCCCATAATCGCTTTTACGGCACTTTTTGTGTACTCATATATAACAATACTGTAGACACTTTTATGCAGCAATAGCCCCATAGTCGCTTAACTGCTCATACACTTGAGCGACTTTTTT